>DATMEC010000150.1:0-3810 GCA_035557125.1 Steroidobacteraceae bacterium | reverse complement strand
CTGCTCGGCATCGCCTGCGCCGCGCTGCTCATCTGGTACTTCCGCCGCCGCGGCAAGCCGCCTGCGAGCGCGAGTCCCCCAGCGCCCTAGATGAAGGGGCGCGTCCCCTTCAACTTGCGCCGAGCGCCACGAGCATGCGATTCACCGCGGAGAGCTGCGCGCTGCCCTGCGCGGCATAGTCGAGGCCTGAGTATCCCCACCAGTCCCAGCAGCCGCGCGGGTTGAGCGGGCGCAGGGTGCTGGCGGCCGCCTGCGGGTAGAGTACGACGATGCGGTTCGCGTCGGCCCAGCGCTCATAACCCGCCTGCCGCGGAAACGTACGGCCGATTGCGCCGACGCCTTGCCCGCATCCATGGAAGGCGACGTGAATGCGGCATGGCATGCCGTCTGCACAGTCCTTGGGCACGAAGAAGAAGCCGGAGTCCGCCATCGACGCGAGCCGGTCGTTGCCGACGTAGCGGTCCTGCCCGAACTCGCGCAGCGTGCCGGTGACGCTGCCTGAGGGCGCGGCGAGCCCGTCGTACAGGTGATTCAGCATCATGCCCGCCGTGTCGTAGCCGCAGGCCAGGATCCACGGCGAGTCGCCGGTATCGCAGGCCTTGCCCTCCGCGATCGTGGGGAAGCCGTGGCCGGCGGGAACCTGCGTTTCGTAGCGGACGTGCTCGAGCGGCACGAACGCCTTGTAGAAGCGCAGCAGCGAATCCGACACCGCCGCCCCCACGACGCCGTCTTTCGCACCATGGAAGATCCAGATGCGATCCGCGGCGAGGCCGGACGGTTCGTCCACCACGCCGAGCGCCGCACTCGCGCGCAGCGCCGCGACGAGCGGTGCGACGTCCGGGCCGCCGGTCTCTCCTGCGAGGCAGTCCCCGAGCGCGCGCGTGACGACCCCTTGTGCGCAGAGCCATGGGCCCGCTGCGACGATACCGGCGCCGGCGACGTCATCCGAGTACGCGACCTGGTACTGCGTCGCCATGTAGCCGCCCGAGGAGACGCCGGAAACCGTGAGGCTGCCCGGCACGATGTTGAGCCGCGGTAGCGCATCGCCGGCGGGCCGCGGCGAGCAGGCGGCGAGGGTGACGAGTGCAATGATGGCGGCTACGAGCACGCGCATGGCGGCGGACGATAGCACCCGTCGCGCGTGGCGGGCCCGCGCGAATCAGCCGGTTCGCGCGACGATGTCGCAGACCGCCCGGATCGCCGCGAGGCGTGAGGTGGAGCGCCGCCAGGCGGCGCCCACCACGCGGTTCGGCGCGGGCGGGGCGAACGGCCGCACGGTGAGTCCGCGAGCGGAGGCGAACGGACCCTCCGCCGCAAGCCGGGGCAGGAGCGTGAGACCGAGGCCCGCCGCGACCATCTGCCGCAGGGTCTCGAGGCTGGTCGCGCGGAAGTCCTGCTCCTCCGTGCCAGCGCGCTCGCAGACCTCGAGTGCCTGGTCGCGCAGGCAATGGCCTTCGTCGAGCAGCAGGAGCTTCTCGCGCGAGAGGTCCGAGGTCTTCACGCGCTTCTTCGCGGCCAGCCGGTGGCCCTCGGGCAGGGCGACCAGGAAAGCCTCCGCGAACAGCGAGCGCGTGACGAGGCCCTTCGTGTCAGCGGGCAGCGCGAGGATCGCGAGGTCGAGCTCGCCCGCGACCGTGCGCTCGACGAGATTCGCAGTTTGGTACTCGTGCAGCAGCAGCTGCAGCTTCGGCAGCGCCTTCGTGATGCGGGGGGCGACGCGCGGCAGCAGGTAGGGGCCGAGGGTCGGGATCAGCCCGACCTTGAGCGGGCCGGCGAGCGGGTCCTGGCCGGCTCGGGCGAGGGCGCGGATGTCGTCGGCCTCGCGCAGCATGCGGCGGGCGTGCTGGACCACCGACTCGCCGGCGGGGGTCAGCGCGACGCGCCGCGGGCGGCGCTCGATGAGCGGCACGCCGAGCGATTCTTCGAGCTTCTTGAGCTGCGCCGAGAGCGTGGGCTGGGACACGTGGCAGCGTGCCGCGGCCCGGCCGAAGTGGCGGGTCTCCGCGAGCGCCACCAGGTATTCGAGGTCGCGAAGCGTCATAGGCATAGTCTATCACAGGCATCGTAACAATCGATTATACAAATGAACCGGCGGGCGGCATCCTGTGCCACATCCTGAGAGGGACAACCAAGGTAAGGAGTTTCAAATGCTCGGCATTGGCAGGAAGTTTCCCGAATTCAAGCTTACGGGCGTCGTCAGCAACGACGTGCAGAAGGCGTTCCAGGACGTGACGAACGACACCTACGCCGGCAAGTGGCTGGTCGTGTTCTTCTGGCCGAAGGACTTCACCTTCGTATGCCCGACGGAGATCGCCGGCTTCGGCAAGCTGAACCGCGAATTCACGGACCGCGACGCGCAGCTGCTCGGCGCCAGCACCGATTCCGAGTTCGTGCACCTCGCCTGGCGCAAGTCGCACGAGGACCTGAAGGGCCTCCCGTTCCCGATGCTGTCGGACATCAAGCGCGAGCTCTCGACGGCGCTCGGCATCCTCGACCCGGAAGCGGGCGTCGCGCAGCGCGCGACCTTCATCGTGGATCCGGAGGGCGTGGTGCGCTTCGTGTACGTGACCGACCTCAACGTCGGCCGCAGCCCGGAGGAAGTGCTGCGGGTGCTCGACGGCCTGCAGACGGACGAGCTGTGCCCCTGCAACTGGCAGAAGGGTGAAGACACCCTGAAGGCGGCCTGACCGTGGACACGCTCAAGGACCGCATCCCCGACTACGCGAAGGACCTGCGGCTCAACCTGTCCTCGGTGTTGACGCCGCAGGGCGCGCCGGGACTCACGGAGCCCCAGCTGTGGATGACGGCGCTCGCCTCGGCGATCGCCTCCCGCAACGCCGAGCTCGCGCGCGCGATCGAGGCTGCCACTTCGGAGAAGCTGACGCCCGCGCAGGTCGAGGCGGCGCGCGCCGCGGCGGCGATCATGGGCATGAACAACGTTTACTACCGCTTCCTCCACCTCGTGGAGGACGACGAGTACGCGAAGCTCCCGGCCAGGCTCCGGATGAACGTGATCGGCAGCCCCGGCATCGACAAGGCGGACTTCGAGCTGGTCTCGCTCGCGGTGTCGGCGGTCAACGGCTGCGGCAAGTGCGTGACCGCGCACGAGAAGGTCCTGCGCCAGCACGAGGTCGGCCGCGAAGCCGTGCAGTCGGCGGTCCGGATCGCGTCCGTGATCCACGCCGTCGCGGGCGTCATCGACTACGAGAACGCGCGGGCAGCCTGATTCCCCCCAAGGCCTGATCCCGCGGCTTCTCTCCGCATTCTTGCGCCGGCCCCATGGCCGGCGCAGGATGCGGCTCTCACCGACCGGGAGGGCCCTCCATGAACTGGAAGATCGTCTTCATCGGCGGCATCGCCTATTACGTCGCGATGTTCGTCGTCTCGTTCGCGACCGGCTACCTGATCCATTCGCCGGAAGGCGTGCTGTTCGAGACCTACAGGGAGACCGCCGCGTTCTGGCGGCCGGAGCTCAACGCGGACCCGCCGGACATGGGCGCCCTGATGCCGATGTGGGTTGCCACCGGCCTCCTCGGCGCACTCGTCGCCGCCGGCATCTACTCGGTCGTGCGGCCGTCGCTGGCCGGCGCCGCGTGGCAGCGCGGCCTCAAGTTCGGCGTCATCGCGGCGCTCTTCGCGCTCATCAGCGCGCTCGGCTACCGCGGCGTGTTCAACCTGCCTGACAACATCTGGCACTGGTGGATCGTCGATGCCACGATCCTGCACCTGGTCGGTGCGACCGTGCTCGGCATCGTCGCGCAGAAAGTTGCGCCAGCGCCGGCATGAGCCGCACCCGATGTACCTCTGGCT
>DATMEC010000149.1:0-9580 GCA_035557125.1 Steroidobacteraceae bacterium | reverse complement strand
TAGTCGCGATCGACGAAGTAGCGGAGCGCGATGACCGCCCGGTACTCCGGTTTGAGGCGATCGATCGCCGCGAGGACCTGGTCGCGACGCTGGCCCTGGGCGAGGAGCTCGGGCGGGCCCGCATCCTCGGTGGGGATCCGGTCGTCCACGAGCCCTGTCTCGCGGCCACGCATCCTCAGGGCGTTTAACGACTCATTGATCGCCATGCGATAGATCCAGCTGTAGAACTTGTATTTCGGGTCATAGCTCGAGAGGTTCTGATAGGCTTTCATGAACACGGACTGCGCTACGTCACGGGCATCCTCGGAATTTCGCAACATGCGCAACGCGACGTTGTAGACCGGTTTCTCGTAGGCCTCCACGAGGGCCGCGAAAGCCCGGGAATCGCCGGCCAGGCATGCCTGTACCCTCGTCGCGTCGACGCTCTCACCCATCTGAATTACACGTCAGGAGACGACAAGTTGGCGCCACAGGCTGCCAACGGTAATCTTTCGGGCCATTGGACGCGATGACCTTCATTCAGGCGGCCGCGATCGCCCTCGTGCCGTCGGTGGTATGGGGTTGGCTCTTCGTGTCCCGCAACCCCGAGTCCCGGCAACTCGTCATCGTCACCTTCCTGCTGGGCACCCTGGCCGTGGCGCCCCTCCTCCTGTTCATGGCGGGACTCGGGGCCCAGCTGCACGCCCACGACGTCGCGATGCCGCAGGGCGGTGGACCCTCGATGAGGCAGGCACTCAGCCTCCTGGCCTTCCTGGCGGGCATTGCGGTCGTGCTGGTGGGCATCATCAAGCTGTTCGAGCTCATTTCGCGCCGCGTAGTGCGGCACTCCTGGCGGCTCGGCGCTCTCCTGCTGGCGGCGCTGCTCCTCCTGGCGGCGACGCTGAGCGTCGACCAGCTTCGCGAGAACCTGGGCGCGCTGGGCACGCCGCTCGCGCACCTCTTCCATCTTGTCGTGATCTTCTCGCTCTTCATGGTTCTGCTGGAGCGCTTCTCCGCTCGCACGGTGGCGAATGCGGCGGTCGCAGGACTCGCCTCGGTCCTCGTCGTGGTCGTCCTCAATGCGGGCGACGCGCGCGCGGGCGGCGACGGCACCGAACTCAGCTCGATCTCGACGATCTTCCGGCTGCCGTTCCTGCTGGGACTGTCGGACCAGGACGCGCTGACGCTGCGCGTCCTGAACTTCATGCAGGTGTACCTGACATTCGCAGTGATGGCGATCAGCACGCTGCTCGTCGTCGCCTGCGTGCACGTGATCTACCTGCTGCACGAGAACCGCTGGATCAAAGTCCTGCACAGCGCCTCGCTCGCCTTCTTCGCGCTGCCTTTCCTCGCCTGGGCGGTGGCCGCCGTCACCCCGGAGTTTCCGCTGGCACGGGAGATACTTGCTGCGGTGCCGGCGTTCAAGTTTGCCTGGTTCGCGAACATCGCGCTGTTGTTCGCGCTCTCGGCCTGGTCTGTGCACGTGTTCGTCGGCCAGTCGGGCGAAGCCGCCTTCGGCCTCTTCAGCGGCCTCTACGAGGAACCGCTGAATTTCCTCGGGGTGGGTCTCTTCCTGACGCTCTTCATCGCGGTCTTCCACGCGTTCGGCCTGTCGGTCGCCGCATTCAGCCTTATCTTCCTCGCGTTCGCCGAGGAGTACTCCAAGCACTTGATCGTCCGCTTCACCGACGACGACAGCATCCGTTCGATCGACGACGCCATCGAGTTTTCCATCATCGTCGGGCTGGCCTTTGCATTCGCCGAAAACGTGCTGCTGTACTTCCCGCGGCTGCTCGCCGAGGGCAATGTCGCGACGCTGATCCTGCGCTCGGTAATGACCGTGCTGATGCACGCGGTCGCCTCGGGCATTCTCGGGTATTTCTACGGCCTCGCGCACTTCTCGGCCGAGCGGGTCCGCAGCGGCCACGGCGCGCGCGGGCGGCTGTATCGTCTGCTCCACCGGACCTTCCTGTTCCGGCGCGAACGCCTGTACCACGAGGTGAAGATGTTCGAGGGCCTCATCCTCGCAGGCGCCTACCACGCGGCGTACAACCTGTCGGCCAGCCAGGGTCGGACAGAGATCATGCTGATGCTGGTCGGCGGCGGCTGTGCGTTCCTTTATTACCTGTTGGGGTTGAAATCCAATCGCCAGAAGTTGGGCGAGATCTCGCCTAAGCGGCACCATGACACCTTCGTCCGCCGGCTGCGCCGCCGCTCGTCCTAGAGGATCTTGAGCGAGAGCATCCATTCGTCGTCGACCTTGCGGCCATCCTCGAATCCGGCGGCGTAGCCAAATGACAAGGTCATGCCGAGACGATTTAGTACCGTGAGGCTCAAGTCGACCTGCGCACCGGCGTCGTATACGGTGCGCCGGCCGGTGCCGTCGGCGGGATGCGCAGTCAGCATGCCGACAAACAGCGCCGGCCGTGCGTGGCCGAGGAAGAAGCCCGGCGTACCGACTTCCTCGAACCGCAGGGGCGGCAGGTTCATCTCGAGGATGCTCTTGCCGAAGTCGCGGCCCGCGAGCGCGTCGATCTCGAAACCCGGGAAGCGGTCGAAGTCCCGGTAACGTTTGATGTCACCGTCGTCCACATAGTTGTTGCCGAAGCCGCCGAAGTAGAAGCTCGACAGGCTGTTGTCCCTGTTGCCCCCGGCGACGCCTGCGGAGTTGTAGAGCCACACGGACGCGTTGCCGAGCGGCAGCGCGAAGCCGAAGTCGAAGCTCCCGCGCAGGCGCTGGATGCTGTCGCCCCCGGCGTGGTCGACGTCGGCGACGACGTCCCAGCGGTGGCCTTTCTCGTGGTCCACCGAGCCCTGCGAGCGGCGCGTGTCGGTGTAGGCGAGCTCGACGCGGCCCGACGTCAGCTCGCTGAAGCCCGACGGCACGTTCTGGTTGGCGGGGAGGGTGTCGAGGCCGGTGAAGTACGCCGCGCCGATCGAGAGGTCCAGCCGGCGCGGATCGTCGAAGATCAACGCCTTCTCGTATTCGCCGATGAAGGCGTCGCCCTTGCGGCTGCGCTTGGTCGGGCCGAAGAGGTCGTAGAAGTCCGCACCGTTGTGCCAGTACTCCCAGCGCCACACGGGGGTCTGGTAGCGAACGTTGACGTGCGGCCGCTCGTCAGACGGCAGCGCCTCGTCCGGAGAGTAGCTCGCGGAAATGTCGAGCTTGTGGAACTGTGCGGGGTCCTCGAAGCGCACGTGCCAGCCGAGGGCCGCTGAGTCGCGATAGCCCTCGACGATCGGATAGCTGTCGGCAAGGCCAAGTTCCCGAATGGGCCGATACTTGCCCCGGCCCTTGATCATCGATTCGAGATCGACCGTCGAAGGAGGCTGCACCACCCACTCCTTGACGATCGGGTGCTTTCTGGCGATCTGCGCGCCCAGGAAATTGACGGCACTGACGTCTTCCAGCGGTTTCGGGTCGATGACCGTCGGCTCGAAGCCGGCGCCCGTGTACTCCTGCACGATGAGCGTACCGTCCGCCATCGGGATCGGCCGGAAGAAGCCCGTCTCCGCATTGCTGACGGCTTCCAGCTCGCCGGTCGCAAGCTCGTACCGAAAAATGTTGGAAACGCCGGTGAAATAGGAGCTGCCATACAGGTAACGGCCGTCACGGGTGAAGACGAAACCTTCCGGAATGGCCGTCCCGAAGTCGAACTGTGCAATGGGCTCCACCTTGCCCGCCTCGAGGTCCGCCCGGCGAAACACGCGCATGAATTGCGTACCGTCCAGCTGTCCCACCGACATCGAGAGCATCGAGCCGTCCGGCGAAACATCGAGCTCGAAGGGCTCGGTGCCGTAAGGCCAGGTATGGACCTGGTTCCAGTTCGTGTAGGGGTGAGGGATCCGGACGAGCGTCACGTAACCGTTGAGATGCCGAAGGCCCCAGAGCGACTTGTCCGATTCGTCAAAACAGATGTCGCCAATGCGGGCGTCCTCGAGCAGCATGCGGGCCTTGCCCGTATCGACGTTCACGGCCATCAGGTCCCGCCACGCGTTGTTGTCGGCCGCATAAAACAGCGTGCGGCTTTCGGGATCGAAGGCCGTGGACGTCACCCGGTACTTCATGGGCCCCTTGATGTCCACGAGCTTTCGGATGCTGCCGTCTTCGACCGACACCCGACCGGCGTAGGCCACGACGCCAGGATACTGGAATGCGCCGACCAGCGATTGGGTCGCGGTGTCGTAGAACGAGCGCGACACGGAGCCGAGCCCCCGGCGCGTGAGTCGCCGTCCCTGAGTCAGCGGATACTGGCGGACAGCTTGCAGGTTCGCGGCCTGAAACTCGTGTTCCCAGGCGATCCAATCGGACCAGGCGGATTCCAGCGGCTTGCCGAAAACCTTCGCGAACTGCTTCGCGTAATAGGCTTCGCTGTCCTCGTCGCGCCTCAGCCACTCGATCACGGCTTCGGGTGAATGGACGTCCGCCAGGTAGCTGAAGAACCGGGTGCCGTACAGGTAGGCGTTCGTGCCGGTCTGGAAATCGGCGGCCACGCCTTTCGAGACCAGCCCGAGGTTGCTGTAGAAATGCGCGTCGTCGCGCACCATCGCGCGGAACACCATTTCGTCATAGGCGCCCTGGGCCCGGCCGATTCCGCCGGCCATCCACGTCTCCATGAAAGACGCGGCGCCTTCGAGGTACCAGCGCGGCACGCTCAGGCGGGGGACCGTGAGGTAGTTGTAGAAAATCGATTCCGGGTGCTCGTCGGTCTCGCGCGGCTTGCCGCCGAAGAATCCGCGCCAGGCGCGATCGCGCGAGTTCGCAACGTCCATGTTGGCGAGGTGCACGACCTCGTGGTTCATCGTCGAGTAGATGCGCTCGCTGCCGGGCAGCGTTTCCAGCGTGTGGCTCGGCGGCGCGATATAGAACGTCACGCCGTTGCTCGGGGAGGAGCCGGCGCCGGCGTTGCCGTAGTCGGAGAGGTCGGTCAGCAGGACCGTGCTTTTCTCGTGTGGCGTCCAGTTGAAGACTCGACGCTGGAACTGCAGTGAGTTGTAGAAGGTTGCGCCGACGAGCGGCGTCAGGTAGGTCTGGAAGGGATCGAAATAGAGTATCCGAAAATCCTCGGTCTCCAGTTCGTCCATCTCGAATGTATCGGCGTGCGCCGGCCCAGGAGCGAGCAGCGCGGCCAAAAGCAAGGCCGCCGGCATCGCTGCAGGCGGCCTTGTCATGAGCAAGGGTTCGATTTCAGGCAGGACTTGCTAGCGTCCGGACTTATTGGCACTCGCGTCGGTCTTCATGGCATCGCCCTTCATCGCGTCGCTCTTCATCAGGTCGTTCTTCATGGCATTGCGGAACGACTGGTTGGCGAGCGCATCGCGAAATGCCTGGCTCGCCATGGCGTCGCGAAACGCCTGGCTGCCCATGGCATCGCGGAATGACTGGTTCTTCATGGCGTCGCGAAACGCGTCATTTGCCATCGCGTCGCGGAAGGCCTGGCTGCCCATCGCGTCGCGAAACGCCTGGTTTCCCATGGCATCACGGAAAGCCTGGCTGCTCATGGCATCGCGGAACGCCTGGTTCCCCATCGCGTCCCGGAAAGCCTGGTTGCTCATGGCGTCGCGGAAGGCCTGGCTTGCTTTCGCGTCGCGGAACGCCTGGTTCGCAAAGGCGTCGCGCGACGCCTGGCTTGCAAACGCGTCACGCTGCGCTTGCGTCGCGAACGCATCACGGAACGCCTGACTGGCAAATGCGTCGCGAAAAGCCTGATTCGACATCGCATCGCGGAACGCCTGTTGTGCGAAGGCGTCCCTGAACGCTTCGCTGGCAAACATACGGCCGCGCATGGCATCGCCGGACATCGCGTCGCGGAATGCCTGGCTTGCGAACGCATCCCGAAACGCCTGATGGGCGAACGCATCGCGCAAGGCCTGGCTGGCGAAGGCGTCCCTGAACGCGTCCGAGGCAAAGGCGGCGGCAACCGCCTTGTCGGTCACGATCTGCTGGTAAATATCGGTCTGCATGAACTGCGGGATAGTCTGGTCGCCGAGGGGCGGCGGGGTCGCCAGGTCCGTCGGCTTGGTGTCGGCACGGTAGCGTTCCGCCGGCGCAACGGAACCCGCGAGCATATCGTCGGCGGGCGCGTGGTATTTCGCCACATAGGCGACGCCCGCGAGCAGCACGACTCCGCCCGCGATCAATAAGACCTTCGAACTAGCCATGTCGTCTTCTCCCCACCCGGCGGAATGGCCGGCTTCGATGACTCGATGGACGAAATACACGGCGCGGGGGTCAAAGTTGGAGGAATAATCAGGATCGTGCCCCTCTCGCCGCGACGGTAGCTTACCGAAGTTTCGACCTGGATTGCGGCCACTGACAGAGTCCTACAGGGGAAGCACCTATACTGCCGGCGCGGGGTCGGGGTCGACGATCAGGGAGGCCACCCGGTAGCGCCAGCCCATGCCCAACGAGCCTCGCCCGGCCGGTAGCGTATTCCTTTCCTATGCGTCGCAGGACGCGGCGGCGGCGGAGCGCATCTGCGACGCACTGCGGGCCGCGGGCGTGCAGGTCTGGCTCGACAAGAGCGAGCTGCGCAGTGGCGACGCCTGGGATGCTCAGATCAGGAAGCGCATTCAAGAGTGTGCACTGTTCATCCCAGTTATTTCGGCTAACACCAACGCGCGCAGCGAGGGCTATTTCCGCGGCGAATGGAACCTCGCGGTCCGGCGCCTGATGAACATGGCGCAGGACGCGGCATTCCTCGTGCCGGTGGTCATCGACGACACGCGAGAACCGGATGCCCGCGTGCCCGAGGAGTTCCTGCGGGCACAGTGGACCTGGCTGCCGGGTGGCGAGACGTCATCTGAATTCGCGCAACGCGTGCGGCTGCTCCTGGAAAGGGGTTTGCCCGCGACGCGCAGCGCAGGTGCGGCGCCAGCCCGCGCACATTCACCGGCTGCTCCCAGGATACGCTTGACGGCCGTCGGCGCCGCCCTCGCCGCAACCCTGTTGATGCTTGGCGCCGGCGCCTGGTGGTACTTCGATGGCGCGCGCGAGAAGCCGGTAGCGCAGGCCTCGAGGAATTTCGCGCCACCGCCGCATTCGGTCGCGGTGCTCGCCTTTCTCAACCTGAGCGGCGATCCCAAGGACGAGTACTTCTCGGATGGGCTATCGGAAGAGCTCCTGAACACGCTGGTGCGGATCGAGAAGCTGCGCGTGGCCGCCCGCACCTCGTCCTTCTCCTTCAAGGGAAAGTCCGTCGACATCCCGACCGTCGGCCGCCAATTGAACGTCGGCGCCGTCCTCGAAGGCAGCGTGCGCAAGGTCGGCGAGAAGGTCCGGATCACGGCCCAGCTCATCGATGCCATCACCGGGTATCATCTCTGGTCGCAGAATTTCGACCGCGATTTCAAGGACATCATCGCGCTCCAATCCGAAATCGCCACGGCCGTCGCCGGTGCGCTCGAGATCAAGCTGCTCGGCAATGCGAAGAACGTCCAGACTCCCGGCGGTACGCAGAATCCGAAGGCGCTGGACGCATTCCTGCGCGGCCGCGCGGGCGAGAGAATCCAGGACTTGAAGAACCTGCGCCTTGCCCTGGCGGCGCTCGACGAAGCGGTCGCGCTCGACCCTGACTTCGCAAATGCGCTCGCGTTTCGCGGTGACGTCCTGGCCCAGATCGCGCTCAGCGCTCCGGGCGATGCCGGGGAAGTACGGCGCCAGGTTGACGACGCGCAGCGATCGGTGAGGCGGGCCGCGGCGATGGCGCCGGATTCCGGCTTCGTCTTCCGGTATCTCGGCCGCGTTCTGCTGCATACGACATCCGACTACGCGGCGATCGATGCGGCACTGCGGCGCGCCATGCTGCTGGAGCCGGGCAAGGCCGAAGCGCTCATCGGCTACTCCAACTTCGCCGTCCTCATGGGACGGGCCGATGCCCTGCCGGCCATCGAACGCGCGAAGGCTCTGGACCCCCTCAGCAAGTCGGTACTGGCCAACCTCGGCATGGCGCAGTACTACTCGCGCCGTTACGCCGATGCGCGCGTCTCGCTGCTAGAAGCTAAGAAGGGCTGGGACAACGACGTGACGCTCGACTGGCTCGCGCTGACCGAGCTCGCCGACGGCAAGCCGGCGGCCGCGCTGCCGTATTGCGAGCGCGACCTGACGACCTGGACAAATCAGGTCTGCCTGGCCGTCGCCTACCGGATGCTCGGCCGGCAGAATGATGCGAACGCAATGCTGAAAAAGCTGCAGGACGAGCTCGGCGACGGAGCTGCATACCAGTATGCGCAGATTTACGCCGCGTGGGGCCGGCAGGCCGAAGCGATGAAGTGGCTCGAGAAGGCGGTCGAGCTGGACGATCCCGGCTTGTCCACTCTGAAGGTCGATCCAATGCTGGACCCGCTCCGCAAGATCGGCCGATTTCAGGAAATCGTGGCCGCGCAGAACTTCCCGGCCTGACAGCGCGGGGATTTACTCGGGAAATCCCAGGCTCGTCACGATGCGTCCGAATGCGGGATCTTTCCGGATCGGATCCAGCAGCGGGTCCACCTTGACGTCCGATAGGCCGGAGTCGCGCAGCTCCGCGGCGGTTGCCAGCCACTTGAGCGCTTCAGCCTTCCGGCCCCATTGGGCATGAATCTGCGCATATTGATATGCGAGGGAATCGCCGTTTTCGCTATGGAGTTGCTTCAGCATCGCCGCCGCCTCGGACGTGCGCCCGAGTTGCTGATATGCGATTGCCAGGCAATATTGGCCGAACCAGGCGTGCTTGTCCTTCTCGCAATACGGCAAGGCCGCCGCCGGGCGCCCCGACGCGATTTCCACGACACCCCGCCAGTTGCGGGCGATGCCGTCGTCCCGAAGACGCAAGGCCTCGTCGAAAGCCGCCCGAGCTTCGTCAAAGCGCCTCAGGTACAGGAGCACGCCGCCCTTGCCCGAATGGGCGGTCGGATTCAGCGGATTCAGCGTCACCGCCCGACTGGCCGTGGCGAGCGCTTCCGGGCGGCCCAGGTCAGCGGCGAGGCGGGCGTAATCGAGGAGCAGGCTGGCATTGCCGGGCTCGAAATGAATTCCTCGCCGGTACGCGGCTTCGATTGCGATGAAATCAAGGCCGGCGAAACTCAATACCGTTGCGAGCGAGGCATACGCCTGACCCGACGTTGGCGCAATCTCGATGGCCCTGTTGGCGGATGCGAGGGCGAGCCTCTGAAGCTCGTCGCGTTCCTGCGTGTCGTTGCCGGACCAGTAGGCCGCCAGCAAGGCAAGCACTTCCGCTCGGTGTGCCCAGGCGAGGGCATACTCCGGATCGCTGTCAATGGCGTGATCGAACAACGATCGCGCGGACTGCAGGCTGTCCTGCTCCAGGTCCTCCCGGTACGCCTTGCGCGCCCGGAGGAAATAATCGAATGCCTCAGGGTTCTCGGTTCCTCCGTCGGTGAGCCGTTGAGTCTCCTGGCCGAGCAGCACCACCCGGAGGGCGCTCGCGACGTGGGCCGCAATCTCGGTCTGCAGTGAAAGGATGTCCCCGAGGTCGCGATCGAACGTCTGCGACCACAGTTGGTAGCCGGTTACGGTGTTGACCAGCTGCGCCGTGATGCGCACCTTCTGGTCGGCCTTGCGCACGCCTCCCTCGAGCACGGCACCGACATTCAACTTGCG
>DATMEC010000148.1:0-3787 GCA_035557125.1 Steroidobacteraceae bacterium | reverse complement strand
GCTGCGAAGGCCGGTCTCGGCTTCCCGGATCGCCTCGCGCATGAAATGCTCGTGAGACACGAGCCGGCCCCTAGCTCGCCGGCCCTGCCCGGATCGCGCGCCACTCGCCGTCCTCGCCGCGGGCGAGGCGGACGTCGAGGCGATGGATGTCGGTCGCCAGGTCCCACGCGGCATCGGATCCGGCCTTGCGGCCGAGCACGCCGATCGTGACCTGGACCCGCGCGAGTTCCGTGCCCTCGAGCTCGATGGAGTCGATTCGCGTCAGCAGGCTGACGGACGGGTGCGCGACGAGCCAGGCGTGCAGGAAGTTCCGCACGTCGGCGGCGCTGCGCCCGGCGGAATCACCGTAGTCGTCGGCGATGAAGCCGCGAAGCTCGGAAGCATCGCGCGCCTCGGCCGCAGCCTCCGTTTCGTCCACCAGCGCGCGGATCTCGTCCTCGGGCGCGCCAAAGGGCCCGCAGGCGGCTACGGCCAGGACGAGCGCGAGTGCGAATCTACGCAGGGAGCGCCTCCCATTGCGGCAGGGTGTCCGTGATCTCGAACCACGGCGCCCTGTTGGCGACAAAAATGTGGCTGTGCACGGGCATGCCCGGCCCGGTGTCGAGGCTGCCGCAGGGCACGACGACGTAGCCGGTCGTGGCGACGACACGGGGCACGGAGCTTCCGCAGCGCCGGCAGAACGCCTGGCCGAAGCGCTTTGCGCCGGGCAGAGCGAAGCTCACGACTTCGGATTCGCCGCGGATCCACGCGAGCTGCTCGTGCCGGAAGAAGGCATTCGTCGCATGGGCGGCGCTGCGCGCGCGCCGGCAGCGCGAGCAGTGGCAGTTGTGCATGCGCTCGGGCGAGCCGCTCAACGTGAAGGCGACTGCACCGCAGAGACAGCCGCCGTGAAGGGTGCCTGGCACGGGATCGGGCGACGGCCGATCGACCGCGGTGTCGCCGAATCCCGGCGGGAAGCGTTCGTATTGCGGCAGCCCGTCGGTGATCGGAAACCAGTCCGGCGTCGAGCCGGCGAACATGTGGAGCTGCGGTCGGATGTCCGGGTCGCCCTCGAGGTTGCCGGCGGGGACGAAGGACATTTCCAGGTGCGGCAGGACGACGGGCAGGACGGATCCGCAGTGCCGGCAGAACGGCCGAAGGCCGAGCGCGGACGATTTGTAGACCACGACCGCGTCCTCACCGGCGAGCCAGCGGAAACCGTCGCTCGGGCCTCCGAGGAAGGTGGCGAACATCGCCCCGTGGTGCTTCCGGCACATCGAGCAGTGGCAGTGCACCATCGAGTCGAAGGGGCCGGCCTCGAACTGCACGGCTCCGCAGAGGCAGCTTCCGCGGTTCATAATGCAGACCTTACGGGAGGGTTCCTGGCCATGTACACACTCTATTGGTCCCCGGGCACCGCGAGCCTGTGCGTGCACTGGATGTTGATCGAGCTCGGCGAGCAGCACGACAAGGTGCTGGTGGACATCGAGGGAGGCGAACACCGCAAGCCCGAGTACCTGAAGCTGAACCCGAGCGGCGTGGTGCCGACCCTCGTCGTGGACGGCCTGCCGCTCGGCGAGGCGGCGGCGCTCTGCATGATCCTGGCCGAGCGTCACCCGGAAGCCGGCTTCGCGCCGGCCATCGGCCACAAGCAGCGCGCGGCCTACCTGAGCTGGATGTTCTTCCTGTCGAACACGCTGCAGGTCGCATACCACAACTGGTTCTACCCGGATCAGCCGGCGGGCCAGGCCGGCGTCGAGGCAGTGCAAGCCTCCGCGCGGGCGCGCATCGAGGCCGCGCTCGACCGGGTCGACCGGCAGATCGCGTCGTCCGGCGCCTACCTTCTCGGGGACCGCGTCACCGCGGCCGACTTCGTGACGACGATGCTCATGCGCTGGGCGCGCAACATGCCGAAGCCCGCGACGGAGTGGCCCGCGATCGCCGGCTACGTCAAGCGCATGAAGGCGAGGCCCTCGTTCAAGGTGCTCTACGAGCGCGAGGGCCTCACCGAGTGGTTCTGATCAGAGGAACGTGTAGGTAAACGACAGCGAGATCGTGTCGAGCTTCTCGTCGTCGACGATCGGGAACTGCTCGTACTCGAGCCGCGCGCCGAGGCTCCAGATCCGCGCCTGGATGCCGACGCCCCAGGCGAAATCCAGATCGTCCTCGTCCACGCTGATGCCGTTCGAGCGCGCATCGACCTGCCAGGACGTGGCCCCCGCCTTCGCGAACAGGTCGATCACCGGCAAGGCGATGTAGCCGACCGCGAAGCCGGAAATCGTCTCCGCGCCCAGCCGCCCGTCGCCGATGGTCGCGTCGCCGTGGTCGATGTAGTTGACCTCGACCCCGAAGTTGTCGATGACCCGCCAGCCGGCGATCAGCTTGTAGCCGCCGTCCTCGTCGTCGAAGTCCCCGATGTCGGGATCCTCGAGGCCATAGTCGCTCTGCACGTAGCCGGCGCCGAGGTAGATGCCATTGTCCGCCGCCTGCACGAGCGGGGCAATGGCGAGCAACGCCGCCGTAAGGCCGATTTGACGCAACATGAAACGACTCCTTGTTTCAGTGGAATTGAAGGGGACGCGCACCTTCATATTCGCAGGGGCGCGCACCCTTCACGAATATGAAGGTGCGCGTCCCCTTCAATTCGGCTGCTTGATGACCGGCGTCACGTTCCGGATGTTGCAGGCGAAGTTGAGCAGCGTCTCGCCGATCGTGCCGCTCTCGATCTTTTCCCAGGAGCGGAGCAGGTTTGTGGAGCGCTCGGGGGTGTCCCGGTCGGTCTGCAGGTTGTTCCACTTGTAGAAGAACACACCGCTGGTCGAGCGCTGGCGCTTCGCGCAATCCCAGTCGTCCTTGCTGAGCGCGCTCTTGTGCGCGAGTGGGCTCTGCCCGTGCTTGTACTCGACGCGCGTCCACATCGTGACGATGTCGCCGTTGCGCGTGGCTTCGTGGCGCGTCGCAAAGTAGACCTGCTCGGGGTAGGTTTCGATCCACTCCCAGTCCATGCGGCCCTGCAACGCGAGCTGCTTGACCCACTCGTTGCCCACGCCCTTCATCGGGACGGTGGTGATCTGGCCGGCCGCGAGGGCGGAGGCGAGAAGCAGGGGCACTGCAAGGACGGGAATTCGTCGCTTCATTGGGTTTGGACGCTCCGTGGCCGCGGCGGGTTCCGGGATTATCAGCCGAGGATCGCCTCCCGTCGATAAAGCCGGCCGGCGACCCAGGAGAGCGCGACCCCAAGTGCGAGGCAGCTCGCCGCCGCAAGGAGCGCCCAGGTGGCCGGCAGCGGCTCGCCGCGGATCAGCCCCTGGATAAGAAGGTGTTGCGACAGCGATGGAACCAGCATCAGCGGCGCCTGCGGCGCGACTGCGAGAACACTTGCGACCGCAATCGGCACCGTCGGCACCAGGAGCACGATGCCGAGCCAGGACTGCGCCTCCTTGTAGGTGC
This sequence comes from Steroidobacteraceae bacterium, assembly GCA_035557125.1. Lineage (GTDB taxonomy): Bacteria > Pseudomonadota > Gammaproteobacteria > Steroidobacterales > Steroidobacteraceae > SCUD01. The sequence goes on along the minus strand of DATMEC010000148.1, from coordinate 358 downwards.
GCGTGAACGAGGCGACCACCGTGAGCAGCGCCGCGGCGACGAGCGCGAATGGCGCGACCGCGAGGAACACGCCCCACACGACGTCCGGCCCGAAGTTCGCCGACATGCCGAAGGTCTCGAGCGGCACCGCCTCCAGCGAGACCGCGATGGACGCACAGACGAAGGCGAGCGCGACCAGCATCATGATGGCGGTCGCCGCGATCTTCCCGTAGATGATGTGGTCACGGACCGCGGGGACGGTGAGCAGCGACTCCAGCGACCCGCGCTCGCGCTCGCCCGCGGTCGCGTCGATCGCGAGGTACAGCCCGCCCATCAGCGTCGCGAGCAGGATCACGTAGCTCAGCATGCCGAGCAGGAG
>DATMEC010000147.1:0-3032 GCA_035557125.1 Steroidobacteraceae bacterium | reverse complement strand
CAACCTGAGCGAGCCGGCCGGCGGTGACGGCGGCGCGCTCGCGGGGCGCACGGCCGAGATCCGCCGCGCCGTGCACGACCTCGTCGCGCAGCACGGTGGCAGCATCAGCGCCGAGCACGGCATCGGACAGTCCAAGGTGGCCGAGCTGGAACGCTACGAGAACCCGGCCGCGCTCGACCTCATGCGCGCCCTCAAGCGCGCCATCGACCCCCGGGGCATCATGAACCCGGGCAAGGTCCTGCGCGATCAGTCGGATGGCGCGCCCTAGCGCCGCAGCCGCAGGAATCCGTAGAGCACGACGAGCAGCGCGAGGGCGATTCCGATCGCCGCCCATTCGAGCGCGGAGAGCGTCGTCACGATGGCGGCCATCGCTGCCACGGAAACGACCGGAATCAGTGCGCCGCCGGGCAGGTCAAACGATCGATCGCCGCGTTCGCGAATATCCTGCGACTGCGCGCGCCACGCCGCAAGGCTGACCAGCGCGTACACGAGGCAGATCGCGCCGCCCGAGATCAGCGCGAGCGGGTCGAAGCTGCCGGCGATCGCAAGCGCCCAGGCGAGCCCCGCATGAACGACGAGCGCCGGGAGCGGCACGCGGTGCTTCGCGCTCACGGTGCCGAGGGCCCGTGGCAGGTAGCGGTCGCGCCCGAGCGCGAACACGAGGCGCGCGGTGCCGAGCAGGTTTCCCAGCAGGAAACCGAGCATCGAGATGCACGCGGTGACGAGGAGCAGCGCACGCCCCGGCGCCCACAATGCGCCTGCGGTGTCGGCGACGGGCACGCCGCTCGTCGCGAGGGCCGGCCCGAGCAGGCCCTGGCCCACGACCTGGAGTCCGAGATAGAGGACCACGACGAGCGCGATCGCGGCCAGGGTCGCGCGCGGCACGTCTCGCGCGGGCTGGTTGATCTCGCCCGACGGCATGAGCGCCGTCTCCATGCCGGAATAGGCGAACATGACGAGCACCATGGAGGCGCCCAGCGCGCCCCAGGAGGGCACGTCGTCGATCGCAAAGCTGACCTGCGACCAGTCGACGACGACGATCCCGAGCGCTGCGAGCAGGAACAGGGGCGTCAGCTTGAGCGCGGCCAGCGTCGTAATCGCGCGGGCGCCGAGCCTGACGCCGAATGCGTTGAGCGCGAGCAACGCGCCGTATACGGCCGTGAGCAGCAGGGCGCGCGGCAGCGGCGGGCCCAGCGAGGGCACGAGATTGGCGACCTGGACCGAGAGTGCCGCGGCGACTCCCGCGCTCGAGGCAACGTTGGAGATCCACATCAGCGCGCCGCCGACGAACCCGGCGAAGGGGCCGAAGGTCGCCGTGAGGTAGCTGTAAGGGCCCCCGGTGACCTGCACGCGGCTGCCGACTGCTGCGAAGCAGAGCGCGATCGGGACGATTGCGAACGCACCTGCGATCAGCGCCAGCGGCGCGGCAGCACCCATTTGCGTCGCGAGCGCTGACGGCATGCGGAATATGCCACCGCCGACGATGGAATTGATGACCGCCGCCGTCAGCGCGAACGTCCCGATCGCCCGAAGCAGCGCAGCCTCGCCCTGCAGCACGGGGGCCAGCGGGTTTGAATTTTCCCTGGACATGCGGATGCCTGGCGGCCCTAGACTTGCTGGCCCGCGGGCCGCGTCCAGCTGCTGTCCTCGCGAATCAGGCCTTCCTGGGCGACGCTGGCAACGAGCGCGCCGTCCCGGGCATAGATGGCGCCGCGGCTGAATCCGCGCGCGCCGGATGCGCTCGGGCTGTCGATCTCGTAGAGCATCCACTGGTCCACGCGCAGGTCGCGGTGGAACCAGATGGCATGGTCGATGCTCGCCACCTGCAGCTCGAGGAAGTTCACGCCGTGCGGCATGGTCGCGGTCGCGAGCAGGTGATAGTCGGACACGTAGGTCAGCAGGCAACGGTGCAGGGCCTGGTCGTCCGGCAGCTGCCCGGTAACGCGGAACCAGACGAGCTTGCGCGCCGGCCGCTTCTCGCGCGTCAGGTAGTCGTCGGGGCTCACGGCGCGGAACTCGAAGGGCCGTTGGTTGCGGAAATAGCCGGCGGCCTTGCGCGGCATGCGCTCGATGACTTCCGCCTCGATCTCGCCGAGGTCCCGCAGCGACTCGGGCGGCGGCGCCGTGGGCATCGGCGCCTGGTGTTCGAGCCCGGGCTCCGCAGCCTGGAACGACGCCGACATGGTGAGGATCGGCTGGCCGTGCTGGATCGCGACCACGCGACGGCTGGTGAAGCTGCCGCCGTCGCGGCTTCTGTCCACCTCGAACACGATCGGCACCGACAGGTCGCCGCGGCGCAGGAAATAGGCGTGCAGCGAGTGCACCTGCCGTCCCTCGACGGTGCGCGAGGCCGCGACCAGCGCCTGCCCGAGGACCTGGCCGCCAAACACCTGGGGCGCGCCGACGTCACGGCTGTCGCCACGGAAGAGGTTGTCCTCGATGCGCTCGAGGTCGAGGATATTGAGGAGCTCCGGCAGGCGTGCGGACGTCATGCGCTTAACTCGGCGGCGCGACGCCGAGGCGCTCGCGCATCACCGGGCTCGTCGTCGTGTACTGCAGGAACTGCCGCTTGGCCGGGTAGACGTAGTGCTGCACGCCGAAGGCCGCGAGCGCAGCCTCGTGGAACCCCGACAGGATCAGCTTCTTCTTGCCCGGGTAGGCGTTGATGTCGCCGATCGCGAAGATCCCGGGCTCGCTGGTCCCGAATTTCTCGGTGTCGACCTTGAGCGCCTTCTTTTCGAGCGCGAGTCCCCAGTTCGCGACAGGGCCGAGCTTCGGGTGCAAGCCGAAGCAGGCGAGCACGAGCTCACAGCCGACGTCCACGGTCGCCTTGTCCGTTCCGAGGATCGTCGCGCCCGTCAGGCGGCCTTGCGACGACGCGAGCGACTGGATTGTGCCCTCGTGGAAGCGGATCTTGCGTTCCGCGGCCAGCGCCTTCATGCGCGCCACCGACGCCGGCTGCGCGCGGAACTCCGTGCGGCGGTGCACCAGGGTGACGCTGCGCGCCTTGCCGAAGAACTCGAGGACCCAGT
>DATMEC010000146.1:0-17750 GCA_035557125.1 Steroidobacteraceae bacterium | reverse complement strand
ACGCCCTGGTAGCCGCCCGTGCGGCTGTAGATCTGCGAGTTGATGCCGACGACCTCGCCCTGGAGGTTGAACAGCGGGCCGCCGGAATTGCCGGGATTCACCGCGACGTCGGTCTGGATGAAGGGCGTGTAGGTGTCGGGGGTGCCCAGCGAGCGCGCGGTCGCGCTGACGATGCCCGCGGTGACCGAGTTCTCGAACCCGAACGGCGAGCCGATGGCGATGACCCATTCGCCGGCCTTGAGGCCCTGCGGATCGCCCATGCGCACCACCGGCAGGTCCTTCGCGTCGATCTTGAGCACCGCGACGTCGGTGCGCTTGTCGATGCCGACGAGCTTGGCGCGGTACTCGCGGCGGTCCGTCGTGCGCACCGTGACCTCGCGTGCATCGGCCACCACGTGCGCGTTGGTCAGGATATAGCCGTCCGCGCTGACGACGAAGCCCGAGCCCTCGCCGCGCGCCGGCGGCTGCGGGCCGCCACGGTCCCCAAAGCCAAACCCGCGAAAGAATTCGTAGAGCGGGTCGTCCGGCGAGATCTCAGGAAGCGCGCCGCGGACGTCGCGGGCGCTGGCGACGGTGCTCACGTTGACGACCGCGGGACCGTATGCCTCGACCAGCGCGGCGAAATTGGGGAGCGCACCGGCTACGGCCGGCTGGGCGGCCGGCGCGACCGCGGGCGCAGCGGCCCGCGCCGACGGCGCGGCCGACTCGGCGCCGGTGGGCGCGCGCTCGGTGCATGCGGAAGTGGCGGCGACGACGATGAGCAACGCCGGCCACAGCCGGCGCAATGAAGTTTTCATGGATGCTCCAACGGAAAGTTTCGCTGCAGCGTTCTGACTCCTCCAGCCCCTGCAAGTTGCATCGATGCACATTAGTATCGAGTATTGCATTACAGAGCCCCTTAGACCACGGGAACCAGCCTGAGGGAGATCGTATCGTGGGGAGCCCGGTGCTAAAGAGCGAGAAGATCCGCGCCCTGCTGGCGAGAAACATCAATGCCATGCTGGAGACGCTGCAGTGGTCCGAGAATGAGCTGGCCCGTCGCAGCAATGTCAGTCAGAAACAGGTGAACAACATCTGCGCCGCCCGTACGGGCTGCGGCATCGACGCACGGGATGCCATCGCGACGGCTATGGCCGTGCAGCCGTGGCAGCTCATCGTGACCGGCCTTCATCTGCATACCGAAGTGCCGACCCGCATGTCTCGGCTGTTGAGCCTCTGTACGACGGCCTCGCGCGAGGACGCTACAAAGATTGAGACGCTGCTCAAGGACCACGCGCGAAAGTAGCTGGGGAGCTAGATGATGACCCGAATAGCATGTCTCCTGCTCGGGGCAAGCCTCGCGGCTTCCGCCCTGGCGGAAGACCTGCCGCCGGCGACGCGCGCGGCGCTGACGCGTCACGGCGTTCCGGAGTCGGCCGTGAGCATCGTCGTGCGGGACGTCGCGTCCGGCAGCAAGCTGCTCGAGCTCAATTCCGCGGCGCCGCGCGCGCCCGCGTCGACGATGAAGGTGCTGCCGACCTGGGCCGCACTCGACCTGCTCGGCCCGGCCTATGCCTGGAAGACGCGCGCCCTTGCGGACGCGCCCGTTGCCAGGGGCGTGCTCAAGGGCAACCTGTACCTGCAGGGCGGCGGCGACCCGCTGCTCACGATCGAGCGCTGGTGGCGCTTCGTGAACGACCTCCGGCAGACGGGATTGCGCGTGATCGAGGGCGACATCGTCGTCGACCAGACGCGGTTCACGGCGTCCGACGAGCGGCCCGAGGACTTCGACGGCAAGTTCTGGCGCACCTACAACGTCCTGCCCGACGCCCTGCTCGTCAACTGGCAGTCGTCCGATTTCACGATCCGGCCGTCCGACGACGGCAACGGCATCGACCTCAGCATCCAGCCCTTCCCGGAGGGCCTCGTCGTCGAGAATCGCGTGACGCTCGCGAGTGGCCGCTGTGTCGGGCGTAACAACCAGGTGTCGTACTCGATCGAGCCGGCAAGGCCGGATCGCGTCGTCGTCACCGGACGCCTGTCCGCGAGTTGCGGCCCGCAGTCGCAGCGGCTCGCGGTCATGGACCCCGCGCAATACGCCTACGGCACTTTCGTCACGCTCTGGCGCCAGGCGGGCGGCCAGTTCCGCGGCGGCATGCTGCGCGCGCCGACGCCGCCGTCCGCACGGCTCCTGCTGACCCACGAGTCCGAGCCGCTGTCCGAGATTGTGCGCGTCACCAACAAGTACTCCAGCAACATGATGGCGCGCTCGCTCGTGCTCGCGGTCGCCGCGGAAATGAACGGCACGCCGGCGACGCCGGCCGCAGGCGAGGAGACGATCGTCGGGTGGCTGAAGACACGCGGGCTCGAGTTTCCGGAGCTCGTCATCGGCAACGGCTCGGGACTCTCGCGCGAGGCCCGCATTTCGGCGGACAGCATGGCGAAGCTCCTGGTCGGCGCGCGCCAGAGCCGCTACGCGCCGGAGTTCCTGACTTCGCTCGCCCTCGGCGGACTCGATGGCACGCTCGAGAAGCGCTTCCAGAACGTCGACGATCCGAGCCGCATCCGCATGAAGACCGGGACGCTGCGCGACGCCAGTTGCATCGCCGGCTACGTCGTCGGCCGCTCGGGCAGGGTTTACGCCGTCGTCGTCTTCGTCAACCATCCCGGGGCCCAGAACGGCATCGGTGAGCCGATCCAGGCGTCGATCGTCGACTGGGTCCTGAGGCAATAAGTGCTGGCCACCGCGATGCGGACATTCATGCTCATCACGGCGTGTCTTCTCCTCGGACTGCGGGCGTGGGCGGCCGAGTTGACCGAACTTTCCACCCCCGCGCAGGAAGGCAGCGTCGGCCCGAACCTGTCCGTTGCGCCGGACGGGCGCGTCCTGCTCAGCTGGATCGACCGGCTGGATGACGGGCGCCATGCGCTGCGATTCGCCGTCAAGGAAGGCAACCGCTGGTCGGCGCCACGCCTGGTCGCAGAGGGCGCGGGCTGGTTCGTCAACTGGGCCGACTTTCCCTCGATCGTCGCATTGCCGGACGGCTCGCTCGCGGCGCACTGGCTCGTGAAGAGCGCGGTCGCGACCTACGCGTACGACGTGCAGATCTCGCGCTCGACCGACGGCGGCGCGCGCTGGAGCGCGCCGCTCGTCCCGCACCGCGACGGCACGCCGACGGAGCACGGGTTCGTCTCCCTCTTTCCCGCACGAGATGGGCGGCTCGCGGCGGCGTGGCTGGACGGGCGGAACACGCAGCCCGACGCTGCCGGGCACGGCGATGACGGCGGCGCGATGACGCTGCGCTACGCAGCCGTCGGGCCCGACGGGACGCTGCAGGACGAGGCGCTCCTGGATCCACGGGTGTGCGACTGCTGCCAGACCTCGGCGGCCGAAACGGCCGCAGGGCCGCTGGTCGTCTACCGCGACCGCTCGAGCGCGGAGGAGCGCGACATCGCCGTCGTCGGGTTGCGCGAGGGACGGTGGAGCGAGCCGCGCGGACTGCCGGCCGATGGCTGGAAGATCCAGGGCTGTCCCGTGAATGGCCCGGCGGTCGCAGCGAGCGGCCGGCGCGTCGCCGTCGCCTGGTTCACCGCGGCAAACGACGCGCCACGGGTCAGGCTCGCATTCTCCACGGACTCCGGCGCAAGCTTCGGTTCGCCCGTGACCGTGGATGACGGCAACCCGCTGGGTCGCGTGGACGCGGTGCTGCTCGATGACGGCGACGCCGTCGTCAGCTGGGTCGAATCGTCACCCGAAGGCAGCTCACTGCGCGTCCGCCGCATCCGTGCGGACGGCGGGCGGGACACGGCCGTCGTCGTCGTGCCTGCGGGCGGCAAGCTCGCGAACGGGTTTCCGCAGATGGTGCTGAGCGGCGGAACGCTGGTGTTTGCGTGGACAGCCGGGCGGGTGATGACGGCCGTCATGCCCGTCCCGTGAACTGGTTCACCCGCGCGACGAAGGCCGAGAAGACGGTTTCGAGCACGTGTTGCCAGCCGGACTCGTACTCGCGGCGGAGGATCGGCGCGATTTCACCGAGCGCGTCCCAGCCGCCGTGGGTCAGCGTGCAGCGGGTGCCGGCCGCGGACGCGTGGAACTCCACCTCGATCCACTGTGCGGACTCCGGCTCGCGCCCCGGATGCCAGGTGAATCGCAGCCGCCGGCCGGGCTCGATCGACTCCACCGTGCCCCACCGATGACAGTTGCCGTCCGGACCGCGCTCCTCGACCACGCCGCCCGGCGTAGCGTCGAGCCGGCAACGCGTCGCGGCGTCACGCGACAGCGAATGCGTCGCGGCGGGCCACCAGTCGCCGAAGCGGGCGACGAACGCGGCGTAGGCACTTGCCGGCGGGACCGGCAAGTCGACTGAAACCACGACGGGCGGCACGCCGGACATCGATGCCAGCATACGCCGCCGGTCGCATGCGACGGGACGAACGGACGGCGCGGCGGACGGCAATCCGCGCGCCGCCGCGCACCAGCGCCGGCGCCTAGAATCCATCGCATGGACGCCGTCGCGGCACTGCTCATCGTGGTGTTCCACTTCTTCTTCGGCTGGTGCGGGGAAGAACCCGGCCGCGCGCCGCCGGCCGCGCCGTCGGAAGCCGCCTCGATCCGGTGAACGGCCGGACGCCTCAGGCCTTGCCGAGGATGCGCTCGAGACGGTCGCGGTAGCTGCGCGACAGCTTCAGCTCGTGGCCGCCGTCGAGCGTCAGGAAGTACTCGCCGTTGGTGTGCGGCTTGAGCTTGCGGATGCGCCGCAGGTTCACGATGGTCGACCGGTGAATGCGCTGGAAGTCAGCCGGGTCGAGACGCTCCTCGAATTGCTTCATGGTGGCGCGCACCACGTGCGTGCGCCCCTCCGCGTGCACGCACATGTAGTCCCCAGCGGCGTCCACCCAGTCGATCGTGGCGACCGGCAGGCGCATGGTCTCCCGGCCGAGCCGGATCGGCAGCACCTCGGGGAAGCGGCGCGGCGTGCCTGCCGTGCCGCGCGCGATCAGCTCGTCGGCGTCGAGCTCGCCGGCCCCGGTCAACTGCGCCAGCAGCGCGACCAGTTGCTCGCGATGCCGTACGGACTTGCGCTGGGCAAACTGCTCGCGCACGTGCACGAGCGTGCGCTCGAGGCGCTCGTCCACGAGCGGCTTCAGGAGATAGTCGAGCGCGTGCAAGTCGAAGGCGTCGATCGCGTAGCGGTCGAAGGCGGTCACGAACACGACCATCGGCATGCTGGCCTGCGGGATGCGGCGCAACACCTCGAAACCGTCGATGCCCGGCATCTCGATGTCGAGGAACATAAGGTCCGGCGCATGGCGTGCGACCGCCTCGATCGCCTCGCGCCCGTTCGCGCATTGCTCGACGATCTCGAAGTCGCTGAACGCGCGCAGGCGCAGTTCGAGCCCGCGGCGCGCCAGCGGCTCATCGTCCACGATGATGGCGCGTATCCCCCCGGCCAACGCTCTCAGACCTCCAGCGGCAACCGCATCTCGACGCGCAGTCCCGGAGAGGCGTCGGCCACCTCCACGGAATGCGCGTCGCCGTACAACACCTTGAGCCGTTCCCGCGTGTTGCGCAAGCCGACGCCGCGGCCGCTGCCGCTGGCGGCGACCGGCGGCAGCCCCGGGCCGTCGTCGAGGACCGCAAGGCGGAGCTGCCGGCCCTCGATGCCGGCGATCACGGTGACCGACCCGCCCTGCTCGCGCGGGGCGATCGCGTACTTCATCGCGTTCTCGACCAGCGGCTGCAGAAGCAGCGAAGGGACGAGCGCGGACTCGGCGCGCTCGTCCACCTCGAACTCGAGGCGCAGCCGGTCGCCGAAGCGCAGCTTCTCGATGCCGAGGTAGAGGTTGAGCGCGTCGAGCTCCTGGCGCAGCGTCACCTTCTTCATCGGGTCCTGGTCGAGCGTGTAGCGCAGAAACTCGGAGAGCCGCGAGACCGCGAGGTTCGCGGTACGGTTCTGGTTGTCCAGGACCAGGGTCGAGATCGCGTTCAGCGTGTTGAACAGGAAATGAGGGTTCAGCTGGTAGCGCAGCATTTTGAGCTGCGCCTCCTGGGCGAGCGCCGACTGCCGGAGCGTCGCCTCGCGCTCGAGCTGCAGGCGCTCGTAGAACTTCACGCCGTAGTACAGGCCGGTCCAGCACAGCAGCAGCGCCATCGAGGACAGCGTGCCGACGAAGATCTCGAGCGGCCGCGGCGCGTGCTCGACGGCCCAATCCGGCTTCACGATCCCGATGTAGGCCGTGTTCATGATTGCGCGCCAGCCGAGCGCGACGATCCAGCAGGCCAGCGCCGAGCCGATGAGCATCGCGCGCGGGCCGACGTTCCAGAGCCGGCGGTAGAGCCAGCGCAGCGGCGCGGACAGCAGGAAGCCCGCCGCGCAGGCGATCGCGATCACCTGCACGTAGCCCGGTTCCTTGCCGTAAACCGCCGAGCCCACGTACTGCGCGAGCCCGTACGCGCTCCAGCCGAGCGTGTGCAGCGCCCAGAACAGCAGGTTGCGGTTGCCGCGCAGGAGGTCGAGGTTCATCCGGCCAAGTTATTCAAGATTCACCGGGCCGTGCACCGGCCCGTCTCGGCTGCGGCACGACTGGTCGCAGGCAGGATCCAAATTGCATACGTCAAGCGTACTGGCGGGCCGCGGCGGCGAGCTCGCTCGCGACCCGCTCGCGCAGCGCAGCCGGCGCGAGCACCTCGACACCGGAGCCGTGCCGCAGGAGGTCCATGACCAGCTCGTGCTCGCGGCTGTAGGGAAGCTCCAGCACGTAGCTGCCGTCGGCTTCGATGCGCCCGACCTGCCGCGAGTGCCAGACCTCGTCCGCCACCCAGCGGGCGCTGTCCGGCGTGAAGCGCAGCACCGCAGTTTCCGTGTCAGCGCCCGAGAAGATCCCGTAGCCAGCGCCCAGCACGCGGTCGAGCTCGGCGTCCGGCACTTCGCGCGCGGGCGCCTCCTCGACCCGCGCCATGCGGATGGCGTCGACGGCGAAGGTGCGCAGGTCCTTGCGCACGTGGCACCAGGCGTCGAGGTACCAGTTGTACCGGTAGTGCACGAGGCGTTGCGGCGAGACGGCGCGCTCGGTGACGCCGCCGTCGCCGCGCTTGAGGTGACGGATGAATGCCTGCTTGCGGCCGAGCAGCGCGAGCGAAAGCGCCTCGAACACGTCGCGATTGACGCGCCGGGTGCCGAGCGCCAGCACGCGGATGCGACGGCGGATCTCGCGGTGGCCATGGTCCCCGCTCTCGAGCAAGGCCGCGAGGCGCACGCGCAACGGCTCGAGCTGGCGGCGGAAGTGGGCCCCGCCCAGCGAGCCGAGCAGGTGGTCGATCTCGAGGAGAGCATAGACCTCGGCGGGGCTGAACCAGACCCCGGGCAGCTCGGACTGCTCCGCCTTCGGGTCGAGCACGTAGGCTCCCTGCTCGCGCGACCAGACGATCGGCACGTTCAGGCGGTCGCGCAGGTACTCAATGTCGCGCTTGAAGGTGGCATGCGAAATCTCGAGGTCGTCCTCGATCTCGCGCCGCGTCAACGAGCCTTTCTCGAGGAGGCGTTGCCGGATGCGGTAGAAGCGCTCGGTCCGGTCCACGAGGCTCGCTTACCGCGCCGGCACGACGCGCAGGATCTCGCCGGCGTCGTCGTCCGTCACCAGGTAGAGAGCGCCGTCCGGCCCTTCGCGCACGTCACGCACGCGCTTGCCGATGCCGATGCGCTCCTCGTCGAGGATCTTGCCGTCCGGCTCGACGACGAGGCGTACGAGCTGCGCGGCCGCGAGCGCGCCGACGAATAGCTGGCCCTTCCACGCCGAGTAACCTTTGCCGTCGTGAAAGTCCATGCCGGACGGCGCGATCGAGGGCGCCCAGTAGTGAGCGGGCTGCTCCATGCCTGCCTTGGCTGTGCCCTCGCCAATTGCGGGCCCGCTGTACTCGCGGCCGTAGGTAATCACGGGCCAGCCGTAGTTCCGCCCGGCGCGCGCGATGTTGATCTCGTCGCCGCCGCGCGGGCCATGCTCGTGAGTCCAGAGCTCGCCGGTCTGCGGGTGCAGGACCGCTCCCTGCAGGTTGCGGTGCCCATAGGACCAGTTCTCGGGCAGCGCGCCGCCCTCGCCCACGAACGGGTTGTCCGCGGGTACGCCGCCGGCAGGCAGGATCCGCACGACCTTGCCGATGTGCGTGCCGAGGTCCTGCGACTTGTCGCGCTGTGAGTTGCGCTCGCCGGTAGTGACGAACAGGTTGCCGTCGCGGTCGAACACGAGTTTCGACCCGAAATGGTGGTTGCCCTTGAATTTCGGCTGCTGGCGGAAGATCACCTCGAGGTCCGCAAGCGACCCGCCCTCGAGGCGCGCGCGGGCGACCGCGGTGCCGTTCGTCCCGTCCGCCGCCGGCTCCGCGTAGGAAAGGTAGACCGTCGAGTTCCCGGCGAACGCCGGGTCGAGGATCACGTCGAGCAGCCCGCCCTGCCCTTCGGCGTGCACCGCCGGCACGCCGGCAATCGGCTCGGAGAGCGCGCCCTCGCGCGTGACGTAGCGCAGGCGTCCCGGCCGCTCAGTCACCAGCATGCGTCCGTCCGGCAGGAAGGCGAGCGACCACGGGTGCTCGAGTCCCCGGGCGACCGTCGTGACCTCGACCTTCGTCTCGCCGCTCGGCGCGACCTGGGACGGGTCCTGGCAGGCGCCGGCGGCGGCCGCGGCGGCGAGGACCGGGAACAGCGTGCGCGACAACATGGCGGACGTCCTCATACGTCTCCTCAGGCTCAGGCAGCGGCCACGCGCGTGATGATGTAGCCGCCGGACTTCTGGTCGAACTCGAGCCCGATCAACTTGCGGTCGCGGGCCTCCTCGAGCAGCTTGCCGAACGTCTTGAACCCGTAGTAGCTCTCGTTGAAGCCGGGCTTCCTGCGCTTGATCGCCTGCTTGACCATCGAGCCCCAGACCTTCTCTTCGGAGTCGCGCTCGGCGAACAGGTCCTCGGCGGTCTCCATCATGAGCTCGATGCCCTCCTGGCGCCGGTCGTCGCCACCGGGCGCCGCCCGGGGCGAGGCCTTCGCGACCTTTTCCTTGCGCGCGACCTTCGCCCGGCCCTCGCCGCGCACCAGGTCGTCGTAGTAGATGAACTCGTCGCAAACGCTGATCAGCAGGTCGGACGTCGATTGCTTGACGCCGCAGCCGATCACGGTCTTGTTGTTCTCCCGCAGCTTCGACACCAGCGGCGAGAAATCCGAGTCGCCGCTGATGATCACGAAGCTGTCCACATGCTCCTTCGTGTAGCAGAGGTCAAGCGCGTCCACGACCATGCGGATGTCGGCGGAGTTCTTGCCGGACTGGCGCACGTGCGGGATCTCGATCAGCTCGAAGGCCGCCTCGTGCATCGGGCGCTTGTAGTCCTGGTAGCGCTCCCAGTTGCAGTAAGCTTTCTTGACCACGATGTTGCCCTTGAGCAGCAGGCGTTCGAGCACTTTCCTGATGTCAAACGAGGCGATCTTCACGTCGCGCACGCCGAGCGCGACATTCTCGAAGTCGCAGAACACCGCCATGATGCGGGTGTCGGAGCGGGGCGCGGCGTTCATTCCTCGCCTGCCGCTGGCTTCCAGGCGGATGCGAGTTCCTGCTGCTTGCGCGGCGGGACCGGGTCGTAGTGGCTGATCTGCAAGGTGAAACTCCCTTCTCCGCCGGTCAACGCCTTCAACCGGTTCTGGTAGTCCGTGACTTCGGCCAGCGGCACGTAGGCCGAGACGATCATGCGGCCACGGGCGCGCGCCTCGTTGCCGTCGATGCGCGCGCGCCGCGTCGCGAGGTCGGCCGTGATGTCGCCCATCACCGTGCCCGGCGCGTTGATCTCGACGTGCACGATCGGCTCGAGCACGGCCGGCGCCGCCTTCTGCACGGCGTCGAGGAACGCCTTGCGGCCGGCGGAAACGAAGGCGACCTCCTTCGAGTCCACCGAATGGTACTTGCCGTCGTAGACCGAGACGCGGATATCCTGCAGCGGAAAGCCCGCGACCGCGCCCTCGGTGAGCGCGTGGCGGATGCCCTTCTCGACCGCCGGAATGAACTGGTTCGGGATCGAGCCGCCGACGACGTCGTCCACGAACTCGAAGCCCGAGCCGCGCGCGAGCGGCTCGATGCGCAGGTAAACCTCGCCAAACTGCCCGGCGCCCCCGGTCTGTTTCTTGTGGCGGTGATGGCCCTCGGCCGGCCGGGTGATCGTCTCGCGGTAAGGAATCGAGGGCGGCCGGGTCTTCACCGGCACGCCGTAGCGCTCGGTCATGCGCTCGGTCATCACTCGCAGGTGCAGGTCGCCCATGCCATACAGCACGGTCTCGTTCACCGACGTGCTGTGCTCGATGCGCACGCAGGGATCCTCGGCGACGAGCTTGTGCAGCGCCTCGGCCAGCTTGTGCTCGTCGCCGCGGCGCTCGGGCTCGATGGCGACGCCGAGCATGGCCGGCGGGTACGCCATGGGCTTCAGGTGGAAATGGTCCTCGTCGTGGGAATCGTGCAGGACCGCGTCGAAGTGCAGCTCGTCGAGCTTGGCCACGGCGCAGATGTCGCCCGGCACCGCGAACGGAACCTCCGTGTGCTCCTTGCCCTGCATGCGGAACAGGTGCGCGATCTTGACGGGCTTCCTGCCGTCGCCGACGAAGAGCTGTGCGCCGGCCCGGATCGTGCCCTGGTGCACGCGGAACAGGCCCAGCTTGCCGACGAATGGATCCATGATTACCTTGAAGACGTGCGCAATCGCATGCCGGTCGGGATGCGGGACAACGGCGACGCGTTCCGCCGCATCGCCTTCGCCCTTCAGGAACGGCGGCGGGTTGCCTTCGGCCGGGTTCGGCATCAGCCGCTCGATCGCCTCGAGCAGCTCCGGGATGCCGGCGCCGGTCTCCGAGGAGACGAAGCAGACGGGCACGAGGTGGCCCTCGCGCAGCGCCTTCTCGAAGGGATCGTGCAGCTGCTCGGGCTCGAGCTCCTCGCCCTGCTCGAGGTACAGGGCCATGAGGTCGTCGTCCACCTCGACCACCTGGTCGATGATCCGGGTGTGCGCCTCCTGGACCGACGAGAAATCGGCCGCCTCGCCGTCGTTATGGAAAAAGCAGTCGACGACCTTCGAGCCGCCGCCTGCGGGCAGGTTGATCGGCAGGCACTCGCGGCCGAACTGCTCCTGGATCTCCTCGAGCACCGCTTCCGTGTTCGCCTCGCGCGCGTCGATCTTGTTGACGACGATGATGCGGCACAGGCCGCGGTCGCGGGCGGCGTCCATCATGCGCTGCGACATCCGCTCGACGCCGGCAACCGCGCTCACCACGATCGCGGCCGTCTCGACGGCCTCGAGCATCGGCAGCGTGCGCCCGATGAAATCCGGGTAGCCTGGCGTGTCGATCAGGTTGACGTGGACTTGGCCGGTCTCGAGCCAGCACAGCGTGGCATCGACCGAGTGCAGCAGGCGGCGCGCCTGGGGGTCGTGGTCCGAAACAGTGGTGCCCCGGGCGAGGCTGCCCTTGGCGCGGACGGCCCCGGCGGCGAACAGAAGCGCCTCAGCCAACAGGGTTTTTCCCGCCCCGGCGTGTCCCACCAGGGCGAGGTTGCGCAGGTCGCCGGTCGCTGTCGTCATCCTGTCTCCCGCCCGACCCGTGCCGGCCGGTTTTTCAAAAAGAATAGCACCGTAGGCGGCCGCTGGCTTGCGCCATTCGGGATGGCGGGGCAAACTCCAACGACCTGAATATCAAGGCCCTGAGACAGGGGCTCGCGGGGAACGGAATGGCAATCTCGGTCAAGGGCGACAGTGGCGATCCGATGGTCGAGCCGAACGTGATCCCGCTCGTCGACATCATGCTCGTGCTGCTCATCATCTTCATCATCACGATCCCGGTGATGACCCACGCCGTCAAGATCGACCTGCCGCGCGACAACCCGAATCCGCCGCCGACGGAGCCGATCGTGGTCCGGATCTTCGTGGAGTTCGACGGGTCGGTCTACTGGAACGGCACGCCGGTGGATGCGCAGACGCTGCGCGACTACGTCTCCATCGAAAACTCCAAGGACCCGCAGCCGGAAGTCCACGTGGACGCACACCGTCGCGTGCCCTACGTCTACGTCGCGAACGTGCTCTTCACGCTGCAGCGGGGCGGCCTGCAGAAAGTCGGCTTCGTCTCCGGCGAGGGCGGCGCCCCGGTCCCCGCGCCCGCGCCCTGACGGCGCCAGGAGCGTCTCATGGCGATCTCGGTCAAGGGCGACAGCGGCGATCCGATGGTCGAGCCGAACGTGATCCCGCTCGTCGACATCATGCTCGTGCTGCTCATCATCTTCATCATCACGATTCCGGTGATGACTCATGCGGTCAAGATCGACCTGCCCCGCGAGACACCGCCCGACCAGCCGGTCGAGCCAGTCATCGTGAGGATCTTCGTCGAGTTCGACGGCACGGTGTACTGGAACGGCGCACCGGTCGACCCGCAGACCTTCCGGGACTATGTCGCGATCGAGAATGCGAGGCCGGAGGGCCAGAAGCCGGAGGTGCACGTCGACGCGCACCGCCGCGTGCCATACGTCTACGTCGCGAACGTGCTCTTCACGCTGCAGCGCGGCGGCCTGCAGAAGGTCGGCTTCGTCTCCGGCGAAGGCGCGCCGGTTCCTGCGCCGACGGCCGCCTCGTAACCGGAGCCTCGCGCGAGCGGGCCAAGATGCGGTCCGTGACCTCCATGTTCCTCCTTGCCGCCTGGCTCGCGGCCGCAGCCGCGTGGGCGGACGAGCCCCTGCTGCGCCGCTACATGCTGCCGAACAAGGACACGCTCGAAATACAGCTGCCCGCCGGCTGGGCCGACCATTTCGAGCAGCCTGCCGGCGGGGGGCCACCGACCGTCGAGATCGCGGTGAGCGACGGCGGGCCGCGCCAGGTCTTCGTGCGGCCCGAATGGGCGGACCCGACGGCGAAGGACGTGCGCGAACTGCCGCAGTTGCGCGATGCCGTGCGCGACCTCGCCGAGCGGATCCAGCCCGATGCCGTCGAAACCTACCTCGAGGTGCGCCACATCGCCGGCGTCAGTGGCGTCGGCTTTTACTTCACGGCGACGGACCGCAGTCCCGTCCCCGGAGAGTTCAAGTTCATGAACCAGGGTGCCCTGCAGTCCGGCAGCCTCACGTTGTGGTTCACGATCCTGACGGACGAGGGCCAGGACACGGTGGCGGTCGAGGCGCTCGCGATGCTGCAGGCCGCCGTGCATCGGCGCACCGGCCACGACCAGCTCTGAGGCGCGCTCGCCGGTTTGCGGGGTGATCTGTTAAGGTAAATCCAGGATGATTGATCGTCGCCAATGGATCGGCATGACGCTCGGCGCGGGCGCGGCTCTCGGGCTCGGGACCCGGCTTGCCTGGGCGTCCCCTTCCTCGACACTGTTGTCCCGCGCGATACCGTCGAGCGGCGAGAAGCTCCCCGTCATCGGCCTCGGCAGTTCCGCGACGTTTCGCAGCGCGGCCGAAAGCGAGGACGCCGCCGGGCTCGGTGAGGTGCTGAAGGCCATGGTCGCGCGGGGCGCGACGGTCTTTGACACCGCGCCGTCCTACGGAGCATCCGAAGAGGTCGCGGGCCGGCTTGCACGCGAGCTCGGCCTCACGGACAAGCTTTTCTGGGCCACCAAGGTCAACGTTGCGCGCGGCGGCGCCGCGGACCCGGCTGCCGCGAGGGCGCAGATCGAGGAATCCTTCCGCCGCTTCGGCGTCGAGACGATCGACCTGATCCAGGTCCACAACCTCGGCGACGTGCCGGTCCAGCTCGGCATCCTGAAGGAGCTCAAGGCCGCGAAGCGCGTGCGCTACATCGGCGTGACGTCGACTAACAAGTCGCAGTACGGCGAGCTCGAGCGCGTGATGCGCGAGGAGCCACTCGACTTCATCGGCGTCGACTACGCGGCCGACAATCGCAGCGCCGAAGAGAAAATCCTGCCACTTGCAATCGAGCGCAAGATCGCCGTGATGGTGTACGCGCCCTTCGGGCGCACGCGCCTGTTCCAGCGCGTCGGCGAGCGGCCCCTGCCCGACTGGGCCGCGGCATTCGATGCGGCGACCTGGGCGCAATTCTTCATCAAGTTCGTGCTGGGTCACCCGGCGGTGACCGTCGTGACACCGGCGACCAGCAAGGTCCGCCACATGGTCGACAACCTGGGCGGCGCCACGGGCAAGGTCCCTGACGAGGCGACGCGCGGGCGCATGGCAGCTTTCGTCGACGCCTTGCCCGCCGGCAGCGGCTGAAGCTCGCAAGCAGCAGTGCAGCTCAGGCGCTGGGCCGGCCGTCGATCCAGGTTTCCCTGACTTCGACCTCGTCGTCGACCAGCACGAGATTGGCACGATAGCCCGGCGCGATCCTTCCGATCTCGCCCCCCAGGCCCAGGAACTCCGCGGGATATCGGCTGGCCATGCGTGCGGCTTCGGGCAGGCTGACGCCCAGGAGTTCGACCGCGTTCCTCACTGTCGTCGCCATGTCAGTGTCCGAGCCTGCCAGCGTACCGTCCTTGTCGACCAGCACGCCGTCCGCGACGGAGATCTTGCGCCCCTGCAACGAGAACGACTTCTCCGCCGCACCGACGCTCGGCATGGCGTCGGTCACCAGCATCAGGCGATCGCGGCGTTTGCAGCGCAGGGCGATACGCAGCACCGCCGGATCGACGTGCCGGCCGTCCACGATGATGCCGCACCAGCTCTCCGCGTCCTCGAGCGCCGCGCCGACGACGCCGGGCGCGCGCGCAGTGAGTTGCGACATGGCATTGAAAAGGTGCGTAAAGCCGGTAACACCGTGCCGCAGGGCCTCACGAATTTCACCGTAAGTGGCATTGGTGTGGCCGGCCGACACGACGACCCCGGCCGACGCCAGCTTCGAGATGATGCCGGGCTTGGTCATCTCCGGCGCCAGCGTAACGAGCGTCTTGCCTTCCCGTAGTGAAGTCAGCAGGTCGATCGCGCTTTCGTCCAGCCCGCGCAGCTTCCCGGAATCGTGGACGCCCTTGCGCGCGACGTTGAGATACGGGCCCTCGATGTGGATGCCAAGCACGCCGGGCACGTTGGCTTCCATCGCGGCGCGCACGGCTTCGAGCCCGCGGGCGACGACTTCAAGGTCGTCGCTGATGAGCGTCGGCAGGAACCCGGTCGTGCCGAAACGCCGGTGCGCTTCGCCAATCGCCCGGATGGCGTCTACTGAAGTCTCGGCGTTGAAGAGCACGCCGCCACCGCCGTTCACTTGGGTGTCGACAAAGCCCGGCAGCAGGAGATGGCCACCCAGGTCGTGGCGGGCGGCGCGATCGCAACGTGGGTCGTCGGCGGAAACGACGTCGATGATCCGGCCGCCTTCCAGGAGAACGGCGCGGCCCGCGAGGATTCCGTCGTCGCCGAGCACGCGGCCGTTGACGAGGGCGACGGCCATCAGACTGTCTCGGTCACTTTGCGCAGGTGAGGCGGGCGGTCCGGATCGCGGCCGCGCGCGAGGGCGAGCGTGTTTGCGAAGCGGTAGAAGCTCTGGATCAACAGCAGCGGCTCGATTGCAGGATGCGCGCGGATCGCCGGCAGTGTGACCGCTCCTGGTGTTTGCGAGCCGGCCAGCAGGACGCGCGCCCCGAGGCCGGCGAGTTCCCGGGCGAGCGATTCTACGTCGGCCCGCGTCTCGTCGCCTTGCGTGAACGCGAGCACCGGGAATCCACGGCCCACGAGCGCGACCGGACCGTGCCGCAGCTCCGCCGAGCTGAATGCCTCCGCGTGCAGGCCGCAGGCTTCCTTGAGCTTGAGCGCGGCTTCCTGCGCGACGCCAAGTCCGAGGCCTCGCCCGACCACGAACAGGCTCGTCGCGTCCCGCAGCGGCTCGATCGCCGCGCTCCAATCGAGCTGCCAGGCCCGCTCGAGCTGGTCCGGCACGCCGTCGAGAGCCTCGAGCAGCCCGTCGTCGCGCGTCCAGCTGCCGATGAGCTGCACGATCGCGGACAGCGATGCGATGTACGACTTCGTAGCCGCGACGCTTTCTTCCGCGCCGGCCCGCAGCGGGATCGTGTGACTCGAGGCGCGCGCCAGCGGCGAGTCCTCGTCGTTCACGAGAGCGACCACCAGCGCGCCGGCAGTCTTTGCCGCCTCGACGGCGGCCAGCAGGTCCGGACTCGCGCCCGACTGGGAGATCGCCACGAACAGCACGGACCGCAGGTCCGCTTTCGCATCGTATAGCGAGCTGACCGACGGCGCCGCGGACGACGCGAGCAGCCCGGTACGCGTTTCGATCAGGTACCTGGCATACGTTGCGGCGTGGTCCGAACTGCCCCGCGCACAGGTGACGACGGCGCGCGGTGCATAATCCCGCAGCGCCCTTCCCAGCTCGCCGATCGCGTCGCGGTTCGCGCGCAACTGCGCGCGGACCACGCCCGGCGCAGCCGCCGCCTCCTGCGACAAGCGGCTATCGAGGTTCACCGCGATGTGCCGAGCTCCGCGACAAAGTCGTAGGTGTCGCCGCGGTAGTAGGACTGCGAGAACTCGATCGCGCGGCCGTCCTGGAGGAAGCCGAGCCGCTCGACCAGCAGGCCGGCGTCACCGGGCTTCGCACACAGCAACTCGGCCTGCTCGCGCGTCAGCAGCACCGCGCGCAAGCGCTGCAGCGCGCGCACCGGGCGATTGCCGGCCCGCTCGAGCGCCTCGTAGAGCGAGGACTCCACGGCTTCGAGCGACGGCAGGCAGGCGGCAACGATCGTCGCGTATTCGACCGACATCGGCGCGTCGTCGGCGAAGCGCAGCCGGTTGAACCGGTACACCGGCGTGCCGGGACTCGATCGCAAAGTCAGGGCTTCTTCCGGCGTGACGGTGCCGCTCGCCCGCTTGAGCCATTCGCTGCGCGGAGTGCGCCCGCGCGCGCGCATGTCCTCCGAAAAGGAGGTCAGCAGCGAAAAGTTCTTCTCGACGCGGCCGCGCACGAAGGTGCCGGAGCCCTGCCGGCGCACCAGCAGGCCTTCGCTCACCAGCCCGTCGATGGCCTTGCGCACCGTGATGCGCGACACGCCGAACTCCTCCGCCAGGT
This sequence comes from Steroidobacteraceae bacterium, assembly GCA_035557125.1. GTDB lineage: Bacteria > Pseudomonadota > Gammaproteobacteria > Steroidobacterales > Steroidobacteraceae > SCUD01. The sequence continues at coordinate 748 of DATMEC010000146.1, read as the reverse complement.
CGCGTTCGGGCGGCAGCGCGTCGTTCGATTCCAGGATCCGCCGGTCGATGGCCGCGCGCAGCGCGCGCTGCAACTGCTGATAGAGGGGCAGGTTGCTCGATTCCGGGAGCGGGCCGACGGCCTGTGCGAGCGAGGTCGAACCGGATTGCGACCCCCGAGATGCCGCTGGCGAAGATACCAATGTCATACCACCCCCCCGTCCCCTGGCACGCGTTGCGTAGCGCCAACGCCGCAAGGACGCCGTGTATCGACTTGTAGTCGATCCCCGGCCGGCTTGCCAATCTGCATTGGGTGGTATTATATTGGCATCTAATTGGTTCTGCCACTGGGCTCTCGAGGGGGTTTAGAGCACATGAACATCCATCGCTCGACTTTGATCGGAACGGCCGTCGCCATCGCCCTCTTCGGGCAGAACGTTCCGGCACAGACGCAGGAGCTGGAAGAGGTCGTCGTCACCGGCATTCGCGGCAGCCTGCGCGAATCGCTGGAGACCAAGCGCGAGGCCAATGCGGTCGTCGAAGCGCTGAACGCCGAGGACCTCGGCGCGTTCCCGAACACCAACGTAGCCGAGGCGATGACGCAGGTTCCCGGCGTCGCCATCGATCGCCGGTTCGGGCAGGGCGAGCGCGTCAGCATCGACGGCACCGATCCCAGCCTCAACCTGACCTTCCTCGACGGCCACCCGGTGGCGCAGTCGATCTGGCTGTTCGGCGAGCAGCCGAACCGCGGCTTCGACCAGACGCAGATC
>DATMEC010000145.1:0-7740 GCA_035557125.1 Steroidobacteraceae bacterium | reverse complement strand
AAGAAGACCAGGACCGGACCTGGCGCCCTGACGAAGATCGCCGTCGCCGCACTCGAGGACATGAAAGCCGTCAACGTGAAGGTCATGGACGTGAGGAAGCTCACGGACGTCACCGACACGATGATCGTCGCGACCGGCAACTCCGACCGTCACGTGAAGTCGATTGCGGACCGGGTGATCGAGCGCTGCCGCGAGGCGGGACATCGGGCCCACGGCGTCGAGGGACAGCGCGAGGGCGAATGGGTGCTGGTGGACCTGCAGGACCTCATCGTCCACGTCATGCTGCCGCGCATCCGCGAGTTCTACGGGCTCGAGAAGCTCTGGGACATGCGCCCGACCCAGCGAGCCCCAGCCGCGTGACGTGAGCGCGCCATGCGCATCCGGCTGATCGCGGCCGGCACCCGCCTGCCCGCGTGGATCGACGCGGGCTTCGAGGAATACCGGCGGCGTTTCGGCCGCGGCCTCAGGTTCGAGCTCGTCGAGATCCCGCTCGCGCGCGAGGCCGAGCGCATGTGCGCCGCGATCGGCGATTCCGACTACGTCGTCGCGCTCGAAGTCGGCGGGCGCGCGATGACGACGCCCGCGCTCGCCGAGTGGCTCGCGGCGCGCCTGGCCGGCGGCAAGAACCTGGCGCTCCTCGTCGGCGGGCCGGACGGCCTCGACGCCGGACTGTCGGCGCGCGCCGATTTTCGCTGGTCGCTCTCGCCGCTCACCTGGCCGCATGGCCTCGTGCGGGTGATGGTCGCCGAACAGCTCTATCGCGCTCACACCGTCCTGATTGGGCACCCGTACCACCGCGCCTGAGCAACTCCCATCGGCTATCCTTGCGGCTCAATGGGTTACGACGCCATCGTCCTCGCCTCGGCCTCGGAACGCCGTAGCCAGCTCCTCCACCAGATCGGTGTGCGGCACCGCGTCGTCGGCGCGGACATCGACGAGACGCCGCTCCCGGGAGAGAGACCCCTCGACTACGTGCAGCGGATCGCCGCAGGCAAGGCGCAGGCCGTCGTCGCGCGGCAGGGCGGCAGGCCGGAAACGCCGGTGCTTGCCGCCGACACGACCGTCGTCCTGGGTAACCGCCTGTTCGGCAAGCCGGCCGACGAGGCCGAGTGCCTGGAAATGCTCGACGCGCTCTCCGGGCAGACGCACGCCGTGCTGACGGCCGTCGTGCTGTGGCACGACAGCCGGCTGCACCGGGCGCTCGACACGAGTCACGTGACCTTCCGCACGATCGATCCACGCGAGCGACGCCAGTATTGGGCGAGCGGCGAGCCGGCGGGCAAGGCCGGCGGCTATGCCATCCAGGGTTTCGGCGCGGTCTTCGTGGCGCGCCTCGAGGGCAGCTTTTCCGGCGTGATGGGGCTCCCGCTGTTCGAGACGGCGGCGCTCCTCGACGCCGCGGGCGTCCGGCGCTGGCGGGCGGCGTAAGCCGCCGGAACGCCTGCTTTACCGCCCTTGTCCAATCCATGAACTCCTTTGCCCGCTACCCCGGATGAATGCCTGGAACGCAAGGATGCAGCGACTTTGGCGCTGGCTCGCCGGCCTGATCGGGCTCGCGGCCCTCCTGCTCGCGCTCGGCATCGGCGCGTTCCGGCTGGCGATCGACTTGCTGCCCGGCTACCAGGAGCGCGTGGTCGAGCGCGTGCACGAGGCGACCGGGCTCACCCTCGAGTTCGATTCGGTCTATGGCCGGATCAGCCGCTACGGCCCGGAAATCGTGTTTCGCGGAGCCCGCGTGCTCCCCGGCACGGGCGACGAGCCGCTCGTCACCGCGGACGCGGGACGCGTCAGCCTCTCGATTCCGCGCTCGATCTGGTACCGGCGGCTCGAGATCGCGCGAGTCGCATTCGTGCGGCCACACCTGCGGTTCGTGATCACGGCCGACGGCCGCATCCGCATGGTCGGGCAATCGGCGCTGCAGCGCCCAGATGCCGGCCAGGAGCCGATGACGCTCGACCGCCTGCCGCGCGGCCGCTTTGCGGTGACCGATGCCGTGCTGGAGGTGCTGGACCTGCGCGCGCGGCAAGGGCGGTTCCAGCTCACCGGCGCCAACGTCGAGATCGTACGCGAGGGCGATGAGATCACGGCGACCGCCCGCGTCGACTTGCCCCAGCACCTCGGCGCGGCGATCGACGTCGAGGCCGAAGCGGGCGGCGACCTGGCCGACAGCGCCGCCGTCGACTGGCGCGTCCGGGTCGATGCCCGCGATGTCGATCTCGGGCAATGGGCGGCGATGCTGCCGGGCAGCTTCCGCGTTCCTGCGGCCGGGTACGGATCGGCACGCGTCTCCGCGCGCGGCCTCGGACGTGACGTCGTGAGCCTCCGGCTGCAGCCGGAACTCGAGGGCCTGCGCCTTCCCGGGTCGACCGAAACGTTTTCCCGCGTTGCCGGGGACATCCGCGTGCAGCGCGACGACAGCACGATCTCGATCGAGGCCACGGACCTCGAGTTGTCACGGCCCGGCATGCCGTGGCGGACGGCGAGCCTCGAGGCGCGGCTCACGCGCAAGGACGGGCGCTTCGCAGCCGCGGCCGCGCGCGCCGACTCCGTCCGCATCGAGAATCTCGCGGCGCTGGCCGAAGTTCTCCCGGCCGGCACGCTGCGGGAGCGGATCGCGACGCTGGCCCCGCGCGGCGAGTTGCGCGGCATCGACCTGGCGGTCACTGACGTCGGCGAGCGGCGGCTGCCGGACGTCGCCGGCCGCCTCGATTTCTCCGACATTGGCTTCGGCCCGCTCGGCCAGGCAGCCGGCGTCACCGGCTTCGACGGCAGCCTAGAGGGCCGCGGGGGCAGTGGCATCGTCACGCTCGCGACGCGCGACGCCACCATCGACTGGCCGCAGCGGCTGCGGGCGCCAATCCCGGTGCTGCGCGGCGACGGCCGCGTCGAGTGGCAGCGCTTCGACACCGGCGTCCGGCTCTGGCTCGACGACGCCTTCGGGGACAGCGGGCACGGCAGCGCGCGCGGCAGGCTGCGCATGGTCCTGCGTCCCGGCGAGCTGCCGCTCCTCGACCTTTCGGCGACGGCCGCGGGATTCGACGTCACGCAAACCTGGCGCTACCTGCGGACGGACAAGCTGTCGCCCAAGGCGATCGGTTGGCTCGACGCTGCGTTCCGTGCCGGCCGCGTGACGACGGCCCAGGTGTCGATCACCGGGCCGACCAAGGGGTTTCCGTACCGCGAAGGCCAGGGAGAATTCCGCGCGAGAGGCCACGCGAGTGGCGTGAGCCTCCACTACGCGAACGGATGGCCTGACCTGCAGGGCGTCGAATCGGACTTCTCGTTCGACGGCCCGGCCCTTCACGCGGTGGCGAGCCGCGGGCGCGTCGCCGGCGTCGCATTCACCCATGGGGAGATCAACAGCGCCGACCTGCGCGACGCGGTCTATGCCGCGCGCGGCACGGTGGCGACCGACGCAGGACCTGCGATCCGCCTGCTGCAGGCGACGCCGCTCGCGCCCTCCTTTGGCGCGGTGTTCGCGGACTTGGTGGCGTCGGGCCCGGTGAAAGCCGACGTCGCCCTGTACCTGCCGATCAAGGCGTTCGAGCGGCGCATCGTGACGGTCCAGGCGGATCTTGCAGGCGTCACGCTACGCCACCGCCAGCAGCCGTTCCAGGCAACTGACATCGTCGGCGGCCTCTGGGTGCGCAACCGCGAGATCGAGGCGCCGGCGCTGACCGGCCGCGCGCTTGGCGGCCGATGGCAGGCTTCCATCGCGACCACCGTGCTCGGCAGCGGCAACCTGCGCACGCGGGTAAATGCCGCGGGCAACCTGCAGGGCGCGGCGCTCGCGCCCATCGCCCGCATGCCGTCGAATGCCGGGCTCGTGGGCACGGCAGAATGGCGCGGCTCGCTCGACGTCGAGCGCAACGCCGATGCCAGGCAGCCAGCGCGCGGAACCGTCGAACTGTCGAGCGACTTGCGCGGACTCGCCTCGGGGCTGCCGGAACCGTTCGCCAAGACGGCCGACGCCACGCGTGCGCTCGCGCTGTCCGCGAGCTTCGACGGCCACACCGGGCCACGCATCGAGGGCTCGCTCGGGCGTGACGTGCGCGCGCTGCTCAAGTGGCGCGGCCGCGCAGGCGCGGCGCCCATCGAGCGCGGCGTGGTCGTATTCGGCGGCGCGGCCGCCGATGCGCTGCCGGAGAATCCCGGCCTGTGGCTCAGGGGCCGCCTCGCTTCCGCGAGCCTCACGCGGCTGTTCGACCTGAAGTGGGACGGCCCGCGCGGGCGGCCGGTCCAGGAATGGCTCGGCGGCGCCGATCTCGCGGTGGGCCGCTTCGAAGCCGTCGGCTATGAATTCTCGAACGTGAGCGGCCGACTCCGGCCGGGCAACCGCGCCTGGGAACTCACCGTGTCGGGCGACGCGATCGCCGGCCGTGTCGGCGTGCCCTTCTCGTTTCCGGGCGAAGTGCCGATGGTGCTCGAGCTCGACAAGCTGCATTTCGGCGCCCGCACCGCGGGCGCCGGCGAGCGCCCCGATCCCGACCCGCGCAAGCTCCCGGCCATACTCGTTGACATCGGCGACTTCATCTTCGACCAGCGCCGCTTCGGCCGGGTCGAGGCGGAGTTCTCGCGCGGCACGGCGGGCATGACGCTCAACCGCTTCACCCTGGAGCATCCCGGGTTCAAGGCCGAGGGTCACGGCAGCTGGCTCGTGCGCGGCGAAGCCGCGGTATGCCGGCTCGAGTTCGACGTCGATACGAACGACGTCGGCGCACTCATGACCGCGATGCGCATCGGCGCGGGCGTCGAGGCGGAAGAGGGCCGCGTGTCCGCACAGGTCAGCTGGCCGGGACCGCCCGAGGTCAGCGCGCTCGGGCGGCTTTCCGGCCGCCTCGAGCTCTCCGCGGCCAATGGCGAGCTCACGGCCGTGGAGCCGGGAGCAGGCCGCGTATTCAGCCTCATGAGCCTCACGCACCTGCCGCGGCGGCTCGCGCTCGACTTCAATGACCTCACCGGAGAGGGCCTCGCCTTCGACAAGTTGAGCGGTACGTTCCGGATCACGAACGGGGATGCCTACACCGACAACGTCACCTTGCGCGGTTCCGCGGCCGAGATCGGACTTGCGGGCCATGCGAACCTGCGCGACCGCACGTACGACCAGACGGCCGTCGTGACCGGCCGGCTCGGCGCGTCGCTCGGGGTTGCCGGCGCGCTCGCAGGCGGGCCGGCGGTCGGCGCCGCGCTCTTGCTCTTCTCGCAGATTTTCAAGGAGCCGCTCAAGGGCGTGACGCGCGGCTACTATCGGATCACCGGCAGCTGGGACGATCCGCAGGTGCGGCGCATCGACGCGCGCGAACTGAAAGACGACCGACAGGCCTCGCAGGGACCTTCATGAGCCAACCCATCGTCGCCGCGCTGCAGATGACCTCGCTCGCGGACGTCGCGAAGAACCTCGGGACGGCGCGCCGGCTGCTCGTCGCCGCGCGCGACCGGGGAGCCTGCCTCGCCGTGCTGCCCGAGAATTTCTCGTTCATGGGCAGGAACGAAGCGGAGCGGCGCTCGGTCGTGGAGCGCGACGCGGATGGTCCCGTGCAGCAGGCGATGGCCGCGATCGCGCGCGAGCTCGGCCTCTGGATCGTCGCCGGCACGCAGCCGATCGCCGTCGATGGCGATTCGCGGCCCGCCAATGCCTGCGTCGTGTACGACGCAAACGGCAAGCGCGCGGCGCGCTACGACAAGATCCACCTGTTCGACGTGGACCTGCCGGGTGGGCGCGAAGGCTACCGCGAGTCTGCCAACGCGGTGCCGGGCGCGAAGGCCGTCCTGGTCGACACGCCCGCGGGCCGGCTTGGACTGACCGTGTGCTACGATTTGCGTTTCCCCGAGCTGTTCAGGCAACTCATGTCGGAAGGAGCCGAGATCTTCAGCGTACCCGCCGCATTCACCGGCCCGACGGGGCGCGCGCACTGGGACACGCTGCTGCGCGCGCGGGCGATCGAGAACCTCTGCTTCGTGGTCGCAGCGGCCCAGAGCGGCCTGCACGACAGCGACCGGGAGACCTACGGCGACACGCTCGTGGCCGACTACTGGGGCCGCGTGCTGGCGCGCGAGCCGCGCGGCAGCCACGTGGTCGCCGCGGAGCTCGACCTCGAGGGGCAAATGGCGACGCGCGAGAGCTTCCCCGCGCTCAAACATCGGATGATGGGATGACCGACGCACTTCAAGTCGCGCGCGACCGCATCCTCGCGCCCTCCGGCCTCGACGACCGGCGTCTCGAGCAGGCTCTGGATTCGGTGCTCGGCGCGAGCGTCGATGCAGGCGACCTCTATTTCCAGCTGGCGCGCGAGGAGCACTGGGCACTCGAGGACGGCATCGTCAAGGAAGGCAGCCACGGCATCGAGCAGGGCGTGGGTGTGCGGGCGATGGCGGGCGAGCGCACCGGATTCGCCTATTCCGACGAGGTTGTGCCGTCCGCCCTGCTGGAGGCGGCGCGCGCGGCGCGCGCGATCGCGCGCGAGGGCGGCAAGGGACAGGTGCAGGCCTGGCACGCGACGGCGGCGCACCGCCTGTACCCAACCGAAGACCCGATTGCGTCCCTCGCCGACGTCGACAAGGTGGCGCTGCTGCAGGAACTCGACCGTCGCGCGCGGGCGCTCGACCCCCGCGTGCGGCAGGTGGTGGCGACGCTCGCCGCCGTGCATGAGATCGTGCTCATCGCCGCGAGCGACGGCACGCTCGCCGCCGACGTGCGCCCGCTCGTGCGCATGAACGTTTCGGTGATCGTCGAGCAGAACGGGCGCCGCGAGCAGGGTTATGCCGGCACCGGCGGCCGCTATTCGCTCCAGGAATTCGTCGCGGGCGAGAGGCCGCTCAGGCTCGCGCGCGAGGCCGTGCGCCAGGCGACGGTCAACCTCGAAGCCGTGCCGGCCCCCGCGGGCACGATGACCGTCGTCCTCGGCCCGGGCTGGCCCGGCGTGTTGCTGCACGAGGCCATCGGCCACGGCCTCGAGGGCGACTTCAACCGCCGCGGCACGTCCGCGTTCACCGGGCGGATCGGCGAGCGGGTCGCCTCCGAGCTTTGCACGGTCGTGGACGACGGCACGCTGCCGGGCCGGCGCGGCTCGCTCAACATCGACGACGAGGGAACGCCGTCGTCCTGCACCACCCTGATCGAGAACGGCGTGCTGAAGGGCTACCTGCAGGACAAGCTGAACGCGCGCCTCATGGGCGCGAAGCCGACCGGCAACGGTCGCCGCGAGTCGTTCGCGCACACGACGCTGCCGCGGATGACCAACACGTACATGCTGCCCGGGCCGCACGACCCCGGCGAGATCATCCGCTCGGTGAAGCGCGGCCTGTACGCGGTCAACTTCGGCGGCGGGCAGGTGGACATCACCTCGGGCAAGTTCGTGTTCTCGGCGAGCGAGGCCTACCTCATCGAGGACGGCAAGGTCACCGCGCCTGTCAAGGGCGCGACGCTCGTCGGCAACGGGCCGGACGTGCTCACGCGCGTCAGCATGGTCGGAAACGACCTGATGCTCGACGAGGGCATCGGCAGCTGCGGCAAGGACGGGCAGACCGTGCCGGTCGGCGTCGGCCAGCCGACGCTGCGAGTTGACGCGCTCACCGTCGGTGGCACGGGCTAAGGTTCCCTATGCGCGTTTCGCGCCCGCTGTACGAGCTGCTGCCCTATGCCTACATCCTGATCGGCGCCGCCGCGATCGTCGCATCCTTCGCCTGGCGCATGGCCGACTGGTCCTGGATGCTCGCGTGCTTCGGCGTCGTCGCCGTCCT
>DATMEC010000144.1:0-6706 GCA_035557125.1 Steroidobacteraceae bacterium | reverse complement strand
TTCCCGTCAACCGTGTATATACTCGACCTCGGATTAACCCCGACATGGAGATCCAACATGGCTGCGAAGAAGAAGGCGAAGAAGAAAGCTTCTAAGAAGAAGTAAACTTCTTGCCTCAATGAGTCGGTGGTTGGCTGATCGCAAGACCACCAACCGCCGATTCAGAAAGAGACAAAACTGTGCCCGCGAAAGCGGGCACAGTTTTATCCGGAGGTCGCACATGGACGCCGACTCGAAAAAGAAGGCCGCAGCGCTCGCCGCCCTCGAATACGTGGAAGACGACACGACCGTGGGGGTCGGCACCGGCTCGACGGTCAACCACTTCATCGCGGCACTGAAGGACCGGCGCCAGCGCATCGCCGGCGCGGTCTCCTCGTCCGAGGCGAGCACCCGCCTGCTCAAGGAAGCGGGCATCGAGGTCCGGGCGCTCAACGACACCGGCGACCTCTCGCTCTACGTCGACGGCGCCGACGAGGCCACCCGCCACCTTGCATTGATCAAGGGCGGTGGCGGTGCCCTGACCCGGGAAAAGATCGTGGCCGCGGCAAGCAGGCGATTCGTCTGCATCGTGGACGACTCGAAAGTCGTGGACGTTCTCGGCCGCTTTCCCCTCCCCGTCGAGGTCATTCCGATGGCCCGCTCGCTGGTGGCGAGGAAGATCGCCGGCCTCGGCGGGCAACCGGTCCTGCGCCAGGGGTTCCGGACTGATAACGGCAACGAGATCCTCGACGTGCACAACCTGAAGATCACCGACCCGTCCGCGCTCGAGGAAAAGATCGGGCTGCTGGTGGGGGTGGTGGAGGTTGGCCTGTTTGCCCGCCGGGGCGCCGACGTGCTGCTGGTCGCCGGGGACGGCGGGGTCAAGGCCCTGAAGCGCTGACGGCGGGACGCCGGAGGGCATACCGCGCCCGGTCATGCCACACTGCGCTTCAAGGCACCATGCCTCCTGAACGTCGACATGGATGATCGTCTGAAACTCGGCAGGGATCGCTACGACCAGCGCGCCTGGGCCGGTGCGTACGAGGCGCTCGCCGCCGTGCGCGATGCAGAGGGCCTCCCACCCGACGACATGGAGCGTCTCTACACCGCGGCCTACCTCTCGGGTCGCGATCGGGAGTTCCTGCGAACCCTCGAATGCCTCTTCAGCGAGCAGGCGGACAGTCCGCAATACTGGTGCCGCGCCGCGCGCGCCGCTTTCTGGCTCGCCTTCGCGTACCAGTTTTACGGGCAGGCCGCGCAGTCGAATGCCTGGGAGGCGCGCGGGCGACGGCTCGTCGGCGACCGCGACTGCGTCGAGCGCGGCTACCTCCTGCTTCCCGGCGCAGAACTGAGGCTGCGGAGCCGCGACAACGACGCGGCCTCGGCGCTGACCGCCGAGGCCGTCGCCATCGGCCGTGAGTTCCGCGACGCCGACCTCACGGCTGCCGCGTTGCACATGCAGGGCCGCGCCCTGATCGCGCAGGGGCAGGTTCGCGCGGGACTTCGGGACATCGACGAGGCGATGCTCGGTGTTGTCGCCGGCGAGCTCGGCCCGATCATGACCGGCCTCCTCTATTGCAGCGTCATCGAGTGCTGCCGGGACATCCGGGCGCTCGACCGTAGCCGCGAGTGGACCGCCGCCTTTTCGCGTCATTGCGACAGCCAGCCGGAGATGCTCGCGTATGCGGGCAGCTGCTACGTGCACCGCTCCGAGATCCTCCAGTTTCACGGGGCCTGGACCGACGCGATCACGGAAGCGCGGCGCGCCTGCGACCGGGCACAGCTCTCCGAGCGCGATCCGCCGGGCGCAGCGCGCTACCAGGAAGCCGAGATCCACCGGCTGCGCGGGGAATTCGCGAAAGCAGAGGCCGGGTACCGGGCGGCCAGCCTGCTTGGCTGCGAGCCGCAGCCCGGACTCGCCCTCCTGCGACTCGCACAGGGACGTGTCGACGCAGCTTCGGCGTCGATGCGGCGGCTTCTCGTCGTTGCGGGAGACCGGGTCAAGCGCGCGCGCTTCTTGCCGGACGCCGTCGAAGTCCTGGCCGCAGCCGGAGAGTCCGACGAAGCGCGCCGCCTCTGCGTCGAGCTCAAGGAGCTCGCCGAGTCATTCGATTCCGAAGTGCTGCGGGCGGCCTGCGAACTGGCCGAAGGACAGGTCGCACTGGCGGACGGCGAGGCCGAGCGCGCGCAGCGCGCGCTGCAAGCCTCATTTGATCGCTGGGAACGACTTGCGGCACCGTACGACGCGGCGCGCGCGCGCGTCCTTCTCGGACTCGCCTGTCGCGCGCTGGGCGACCACGACTCCTGCGCGCTCGCGCTCGAGGCCGCGCGCGCGGCCTTCGTGCGGCTCGAGGCGCGGCATGACATCGAGCGCCTCGATTCGTTCGCGGACCGCGAGTCCGGCGAGTCGGGACATGTCCTCACCGTGCGCGAGCTCGAGGTCCTCCGGCTCGTTGCGGCAGGTCATCCGAACAAGGACATCGCGAGGACCCTCGGTCTCAGTGGCAGGACCGTGGACCGGCACGTGAGCAACATCCTCTGCAAGCTGCAGGTCACGACGCGGACGGCTGCGACGGCCTACGCATTCGCGCGCAAGCTGATCTGATTCTGGCGCGAAACACCCACGCCGGCTCGCGCACGGTTGGGCCTATTTGCCGAAGCGGACGACCTCCGCCGTCGCTCATGTTGGCATTGCGGACGCTTCGCCGTCGCCCGACCAGGAGACGAACATGGTGCCCAGGAACCCGATCCGCGCGGCGCTCATGCGCCATGCCTCTTCGACTACCCGCGCGTCCGGCGTGCGCGGGGCCGCGTTCGTCGTGTCAGCATTGCTCGCGCCGACATCGGCAGGCGCCGACCGTGACTGCGCGCCCCGTTGGCAGCTCGTATATCGCCACGACGCCGACGGCCGCCCGGTCACCGGCGCGCGCAGCGCCCTGCACGCCGCAATCCGTCGCGGACAGCCACTGCGCGCCGCCTGGGGATTCTCGACCCGGCGCGGAGACAGGGACCTGACTGTCGAGCATGCCGCGGAGCCGCTGTTCGTGACAATCGTCGACGCCGAACACGTGTTCGTGCAGCTTCCCGAGCACATCGGCCAGCGCTCCTATGTCGATGCCGCCGGTGCGCGTTTCGACCGGCCGGCCGTCATGTGGCGCGGCCTGCTCGGCACCGACGGGACGTTCGATGCCGTCTACGTGAATCGCGCGACCGGTGAGGAGGTGCGGCGCGTTGCTCAGCGCGCCGCGGTCGCCTGGTTTGCCGAACGCCCTCCGGCGGGCTGCGAAGATGCGCCCGCGGTCGATCTCGCGATCCCCGGCGGCGTCCGACGCGATTGACGAGGTCACCGGTCCCGGCACCGCCGCAACAGCTGGCTGCCAACGATGCGCTTCGCGACTTTGTCGCCCATGCGGGCGCCCGCGTCCACCGCGAAGCGGTAGTGATATCCGGCCATAATGCGCGAAATGCCGCACTCCTCCGCGGCCGCGCTCAGGCGCTCGAACGAACGGATCTGGCCCGTTGGCAGCGCCGTAGTCGACTGCGTCGCGAAGCGCGCGCGGTCCGTGCCGAGGACCGATCTCAGCGTGCGCGCGACCGCGTGACACTGGACCGTGTGAGCCGAGGGATATTCCTGCACCGGCGGAATGACGTGCTCGCTCTGCCACGTCGTATCGGCAATCGTGCGCGGATTGCCGTCCGTATCGGCGAGCTGGATGGCGTGCAGCGGGCGCCAGAAGTCGTAGACCTGCTTCGCGTGCCAGACCGCCACGGTGGCGTCGGTATTCGCCAGGTTGACGAGCGCGAACATGCGCGCGGCCTCGAGCAGCGGCAGGCGCCGCGTCTCCGCGAGCTGGCGCATGATGCGGCCCCACTGAATCTCGTTGAACTCGAGCCACCAGGCGCCGAAGTGGGTCTGGTCCTGGCTGCGGACCGCGCTGCGCAGGCGACCGAATGCCTTGGTCTCATTGATCGAGTCGGCGTACGCACGACTCGTGAGCGGCGGTGGCGGTTCCGGCAGGAATTCCGCGCTCGAACGGATGCCGAATGGCAGCGCCTCGCCGAACGCGGGGCGATATACGAACTCGAGCGGAGGGACGAGGCGGTAGTCACCCGGCTCGAGCGGGTCTTGCAGTGCGTACTCGCCGGGTTCCAGCATTCGGTCATTGGCGCGGGCGTTGATTATCGCGGTCGCGCTGGCCACGCCGATCGCGATGCCGCGCGCCTTGCGGTCACTATCCGGAATCCGGCCCAGCCAGTGAGCAAGCTCGGCGTCGTTCTCCGCCCGACGCGCCGGGTAGGTGTGGTTCATGACGTCGTGAGCAGCCTGCGCGGCGGCGGCAACCGGATTGGCAGACGCATCGGCTCCGAAGAACGCGTACTGCCGGTAAGTTGGCACGATCGCGTTGAGGGCGTCGTGCATTGCCAGGTACATCATCGTCCAGCCGCGCATGCCCGGAAACGGGTCGGTCATCTGCGGATCGAGCGCGAAGGCGCTGTCCTCCGCGACCTGGCTCCAGCGGACGACGACCGTCGAGTCGGACAACTCGTCCGGGCGGGGCCCCGATTCCGTCGGTTGTGCGAGCGAGCCGCCCGCGAAGGCCGCTGCAAGTGCGAGCAGCGGTGCCCTGAGGTGTCGTGCGAGTTTCTCCGTGTTCATGTGGCAGGACGGTACGTGCATGGGCGCGACGACCGCTTCGGAGAGATCACCCATGGTGCTGGGCGCGCGGCATGGGTGAGTTCCGCCAGGTTTCTCCAGTCCGAAAAGCAGGAGAGCCGGCACAAGGCCGGCTCTCATTCTTTGTTGGCTGGGGGACTAGGATTCGAACCTAGGTTGGCGGAGTCAGAGTCCGCAGTCCTACCGCTAGACGATCCCCCAAATGCGGTTCGTCAGGGGCCAGCGTATCAGCGCTTGCTGAACTGCGTCCCGCGGCGTGCCTTGCGCCGGCCGACCTTCTTGCGCTCGACCTCGCGAGCGTCGCGCGTGACGAAGCCGGCGGCGCGCAGCGGCTTGCGCAGCTCCGGATCGTATTCCATCAGCGCGCGCGTGATGCCGTGGCGGATTGCGCCGGCCTGGCCGGTGATGCCACCGCCCTCGACCAGGACGTTGATGTCGAAGCGCTCGGTCATCTGCACCAGTTCGAGCGGCTGGCGGACGATCATGACGCCGGTCTTGCGGCCGAAGAACTGGTCGAGCGGCCGGCCGTTGACCGTGATCGCTCCCTTGCCGGGCTTCATGAAGACGCGGGCTGCGGACGACTTGCGGCGGCCGGTGGTGACGGTAGCGCTGGATGCCATTGATCGGATCCTTAAATCTCGAGCTGCTTCGGCTGCTGCGCGGCATGGGGATGCGAGCTGCCCGCGAACACATGCAGCTTGCGGTACATCTGGCGGCCCAGGATCGTCTTCGGCAGCATGCCCTTGACCGCGTATTCGATCGCCCGCTCCGGGTGCTCCGCGAGCATCTTGCCGAGCGCGATCGTCTTCATGTTGCCGAGGTAGCCCGTGTGCTGGTGGTACAGCTTGTCGCGCAACTTGTTGCCGGTGACCGCGACCTTCTCGGCATTGATCACGACGATGTGATCGCCGCAGTCCACGTGCGGCGTGAACACCGGCTTGTGCTTGCCGCGCAGCCGCATGGCGATCTGGGTGGCGAGCCGGCCAAGCGTCTTGCCGGACGCATCCACCAGGTACCAGTCGCGTTGCACGCTTTCCGGTTTCGCAAAAGCCGTCTTCATCTTGGGCCCCTGAATAGGGTCGGGAACGTGAAAGGCCGGCAAGTTTACACAGATGGCCCGGGCTTGCAAAGCTGCAAGGCGCCGCTTGCAAGTCCTTGTCGTTACAGGGGAAGCGATGGGCCCGTGGCTATATAATATGCGTCACATGGATCCGCGCGTCCTATCCCCCCTGGACCGCCTGCTGGAACTGGCGGACAGCGGCCTCTCGGCCAGCTTCGCAAGGCCTGCCGGCAGCCGTCCGACCCCCGGAAATCCGACCTCCAATCCGGTCGATCCCGGCCGGAGGCGACATGTGGCCGGCCTCATGCGGGTCAACCACGCCGGGGAAATCGCGGCCCAGGGCCTGTATTACGGCCAGGCGCTGACCGCCCGGGCGGCGGAAACCCAGGGCGCCCTGCGCCGGGCGGCAGCCGAGGAAGGCGATCACTTGGCCTGGTGCCGGGACCGGCTCGACGAACTGGGCTCGCGGCCGAGCCTCCTGAACCCGCTCTGGTACGCGGGCTCCGTCGCAATTGGGGCGCTGGCGGGACTGTTCGGCGATCGTGCGAGCCTCGGGTTCATGGCGGAAACAGAACGGCAAGTCGAGGGCCACCTGGCGGAGCATCTCGATCGCCTGCCGGCGGACGATGCGCGCAGCCGCGCCATCGTCGAGCAGATGCAGGCGGACGAGGTCGGCCATGGCCGCGCGGCGGTCGCCGCGGGCGCCTCGACGTTGCCGGAACCGGTGCCGCGCGTCATGCGCATGGCGGCCCGGATCATGACCGGCACGGCGTACTGGATCTGACCGATGTCCGATTATGTCTTGCGATGCGCGCGTGGCTGTAATACAACGGCGGGCGGATACAGGGGATCTCAATGGAAGAAGCCGTCAAGCAACTGACTGACATTCCGGCAATCAATCGCTTCCTGAGCTATTGCCGCGTGCGCACGGTGCCGTCCAAGACGGCCCTGATCCACGCGGGGGACCTGCCGGACGTTCTCTACTACATCAT
>DATMEC010000143.1:0-4092 GCA_035557125.1 Steroidobacteraceae bacterium | reverse complement strand
GCCGTCAACCAGCAGCGAGAACGCACGGTTGTCGACGCCCGAATTGATGTGCACGCCGCCACTGTCGGTGGCCGCGCAGTGGTACATCGGGTCGGACACGCGGTTCGGGTTGCCGTAGCAGTTCGGTTCCCACATGTCGCGTAGCGCGCCGATGAGGCCCGGTGCCGTGCTGTCTTCGCCCATCAGCCAGCGGGCAGAGTTGTCGTCGCCACCCTCACGGAACATCGTCACGTTCACCGCGGTCGAGGCGAGCTGCCCCTTGATCGCGTTGGTGTCGGCGTTGGTGGCCAGGATCGACGGAATGTCCGGCTCGAATCCGGCCGTCGGGCCCATCGGGCCGAAGGCGCCCGCTGCGGAGTTGCCGACGATCACGCCAATTGCGCCGTTGTCCTCGGCGTTCTTGACTTTTATCGAGAAACCGCAGAAACCACGATCGATCAGGGCGATTTTTCCAGCAACCGCAGACGCATTGACGAATGGCGTCTCGCAACCGTCGCTGATCGTGCCGCCAGCCGGCGCCGTGCCGTCATCGGCGAGGACGACGTCACTGGTGATGTCGAACAGCTGGGCGCCGAACGTGGCGGGCTGGCTCGCTTTGGCGCCGGCGATCGCTGCCGGCGAATTGACCGTGAACTCGGGGAACAGCGGCGTAAAGGCGGAGCACACGCCCGCCGTGCGGGGCCCGTTTCCGCCGACGTCGTCCTGGGTGTTCAGACGATCGACAACCTCGCCGAAGACGTCCGATGCCGCCTCGTTCAGGGCGCCGGACTGCCAGGCGTAGATGAGGCCGTCCGTGTACTCCGTGTAGGCGTGGCCCCACTCGTGGCCAGTGACGTCGTCCGTGGTGAGGCCCGGGCAGAACGAGATGAAGGTCCCGTTCCAGGAGGCGTTCGGGCAGGCATTGCCGCGATTGAAGATCGAGACCATCGTCGCGCCTTCGCCGTCGTAGGAATCGCGGCCGAAGGCCTTGCGAAACAGGTTATAGGTCTCGCCCGAGACCCCGATCATGTTGTCGGCTTCCACGACGCCCGTGGGGAAGGCATTGCCTTCGACCCAGAACGGGCTCGCCGGATAGTTGGGGCCCGGGGCTGTGGCGCCTTGCGCATCATAGGCGACACGATCGAGCGCATCCGGCGTACCGGAAATCCGCTCGATAACCTTGCCGGTCTGCGCGTCGACATATACGAAGTCGCGCACCTTGCCGTCGGTGACGACAACCTCGTAGGCGAGGTGATTCTTGCCCGGGACGGCGTTGGTGAGGCCTTCCCGGTAAATGAGCAGGCGGGGGGTGCCCTGGGCGCTCGCGCCCTTGCGCTTGACGAACCCCGCGGCGTTGCGCTGCGCGACGTCCGTGGCGACTGCGGGCGCGGTGGAAACGTCGATGTCCGGGATGGCCGTGCCGTTGACGACCGTGATGCGGCCGCTGGCATCGAAGTGGACCTTGAGCTCGGCGCCGAACACCGGCAATCCATGATAACGCTGGGCATACGTGACATGTGTCACGCCGAACTCGTCGGTTTGCGTGCGGCGCAACTCCAGGTCGCGGCTGCCGGCGCGCAGGCCGAAGGCCGCGCCGTGGCGATCCAGGAAGGATGAGGCCGAGGCATTTAGCGCAGCCTCGCTCTGCTTGCTTGCTTGCGGCGCCGGGGCGCCCAGGTCGAGCGATACGGTCGGCGCGACGCGCACGAACCGTGCGGTGCCGGTTGCGCCGCTGATGCGGACGTCCGCGCCCGAAATCTCGCCCTTCAGGCGTTCGATGGCCGGTGCGGCGCGGGAATCAAGTGGCGCGGCCGCGTGGGCAGCGACGCCGAGCAGGGCCGCTACCGCGGCCCCGACGAGTGATCGCGTAGGCAAGTGCGACATGTTTTCTCCCCTTGGTTTTTTGCGTGGGGCCGGGAGCAAGTTCGCTCGGCGGACCCGGGCTCTGCGCGAAAGCTACGCCCCGGCTCGTCGGCTCGCAAGCATTTCATGTCGATCGGGATCGAAAGTCTTTACCAAGCGTCGAACGAGGTGCGCCACCGGCTTTACATAAGTTGGCCGACGCGTCGCGCAGGCGCGTGCGTCAGTCGCGCGACGCCCGCTTCATCAGCGCGAGAAACAGTGGCACGCCGATCAACGCGGTCAGCGCGCCGACCGGGAGCTGCCGCGGCGCGACGACCGTGCGGGCGAGCAGGTCGGCGACGACCAGGAGCGCACCGCCGGCGAGTGCCGCGGCCGGTATTACCGCGCGGTGGGAGGATCCGACGACGAGCCGCACAAGATGTGGCGTGACGAGGCCAACGAAGCCGATGCTGCCGGCGGTCGTGACCGCCGCCGCGGTCAGGAGCGACGCCGTCACGTATATCGCGATGCGCAGGCCGCGGACCGGGACGCCGAGCAGGCGCGCCTGCAACTCGCCGCGCGCCAGCGCATCGAGCGGCCGTGCCGCGAGCAGGCAGGCGGGAATCGCCACGAGGGCGAGGGCGAGGAGCCACCAGGGCGTTTGCACGTAGCCGAAGTCGCCGAGCAGCCAGAACAGCATGCCACGCAGGCGCAGGTCGTCCGAAAGAGAGAGCAGGAGGCTCACGATCGCACCGCATCCGGCCGCGACGACGACGCCCGTCAGCAGGAGGCGGGTCGTGGTCCACCCGCCCGCACCGTGCGCGACCGCGAACACGAGCAGCATCGCGCCGAACGCGCCGACCGCCGCGCCGATGTCCACCGCGAGACCGGCGGCGCCCGCCAGCATGAGGCCGAGCGCGCCCACCGCGGCGCCGCCCGAGACGCCGAGCACGTAGGGATCGGCGAGCGGGTTCCTGAGCAGCGCCTGCATCAGCACGCCCGCGAGCGCGAGTACCACGCCCGTGCCGAAGGCGGCGAGCGCGCGGGGCAGGCGCAGTTCCCAGACGATCGTGCGCATCAGCGGATCGCCGGCCGCGAGCCGGTCCCAGGGCGCATCGATCCCGGAACTGCCGAGCGTGAGCGAGGCGGCGATCGCCACGAGCGACGCGGCGACGAGCAGCAGGATCACGGGCGCCGCGCGCAACCTCCCCATGCGCGCACTCTAGCCGATTAAAATCCGCCTCATGGACCGGGAAACCGACTACATCGACGCCGACGGCTACCGGGCCAACGTCGGCATCGTGCTGATGAACGACGACCGCCAGGTCTTCATCGGCGGCCGCGTCGGGGCGCGCGGATGGCAGTTCCCCCAGGGCGGGATTCTTCGTGGCGAGCGTCCGGAGGACGCCCTCTTTCGCGAGCTCACGGAAGAGGTGGGGCTGCGCCCCGAGCAGGTCGACGTGGTCGCGCGCACGAAGAGCTGGCTGCGGTACCGCCTGCCGCCCCAGTTCGTGCGCCGCGACTCCTCGCCGCTGTGCATCGGCCAGAAGCAGCGCTGGTACCTGCTGAAGCTCGGTGTCGGCGACTCGGCACTGCGCTTCGACGCGACCGAGCAGCCGCCGGAGTTCGACCGCTGGCGTTGGGTGGACTGGTGGGATGCGATCCACGACGTCATCTATTTCAAGCGCCGGGTCTACTCGCGCGCGCTGCACGAGCTCGGCGCGCACGCGTTCCCGGAGGGGCTGCCGCCCTATCCGCCGTGGTGGCGCGAACGCCCGGGCGCGGACGCGCGGGATGGGGATGCCTGATTCAGAATGGGCGCGCGACTGCGAGCAGCACGATGCCGATGAGAAGCAGCGAGGGCACCTCGTTGAACCACCGGTACCAGCGCGCGCTGCGGGCGTTGCGCCCTACGGCGAAGTTGCGCATGAGCCACCAGGTGAAGGCGTGGTACCCGATGAGCAGGGCAACGAGCACGAGCTTGGTGCGCAGCCACCCGGTTTGCAGCAGCCCGGGGTTCAGGGCCACGAGCCAGGCGCCGAAGGCTGCGGTCAGGACGGCCCCGATGGTCATGATGATGAAGAGGCGCGATTCCATGACGCGGAAGCGCTCGATGCTGGCGGCGTCCGTGGCCGAAGCGTGATATACGAAGAGCCGCGGCAGGTAGAAGAGTCCCGCGAACCAGGTCACCATGAAGATCACGTGCCAGGCCTTGATCCAGGGCATCGGTTCGCGCTCCCGTCCTGCCCGCGATTCTAGCGACGGCCTGCG
>DATMEC010000142.1:0-3475 GCA_035557125.1 Steroidobacteraceae bacterium | reverse complement strand
CAACCCGTACTACGACCCCACGCTCAAGCAGGCCCGCCTGGCGCGGCTCGAGGCGAAGAAAGGTTTCCGCTTCGAGAAGATTGATCTTGCGGACCGCGCGGCCATGGAGGCGTCGTTCGCGAATGGCGCGTTCGAGCGCGTTGTCCACCTCGCGGCGCAGGCGGGCGTGCGCTATTCGGTGGAGAACCCGCACGCCTATGCCGACAGCAACCTGACCGGCACGCTGAACGTGCTGGAGGGCTGCCGCCACCACCGCGTCGCGCACCTCGTGTTCGCCTCGACGAGCTCGGTCTACGGCGCCAACACGAAAATGCCGTTCTCGGTGCACCAGAACGTCGACCATCCGCTGTCGTTCTACGCGGCGACCAAGAAGGCGAACGAGCTGATGGCGCACACCTACGCCTCGCTGTACGGCCTGCCGGTGACGGGACTGCGATTCTTCACGGTTTACGGGCCCTGGGGCCGGCCGGACATGGCCCTGTTCCAGTTCACGCGCAACATCCTCGCCGGCCAGCCGATCGACGTCTTCAACTACGGCAACCACCGCCGCGACTTCACCTATGTCGACGACATCGCCGGTGGCGTCGTCGCCGCGCTCGATCACGTCGCCGCGCCCGACCCGCGATGGGACGGCGACCATCCGGACCCGGCAACGAGCCTCGCGCCGTACCGCCTCTACAACATCGGCAACAACCGCCCGGTCGAGTTGATGCGCTACATCGAGGTGCTTGAAGGCTGCCTCGGGCGCAAGGCCGAAAAGAACCTGTTGCCGCTGCAGGTCGGCGACGTGCCCGACACCTGGGCTGATGCCGAAGACCTCGTGCGCGACGTCGGCTACCGGCCGGCAACGCCGGTTGAGGAGGGCATCGCGAAGTTCGTCGCCTGGTACCTCGACTATTACCGCGACGGCGGTCCTGCGGAATCGCGGGTCACCAATCTTGGCTAATCTGGCCAGACTGGCGAAAGTCCGGGCCGCATGATGCTGGAACCGCATGCGCGACGCCTCGCCGGCATGCCGGTGCGCGAGCTCTTCGCATCCGACCCGGAGCGCTTCGCCGGCTTCACCCGCGAGACCTGCGGGATTCTGTTCGACTTCAGCCGGCAGCGGCTCGATGCAGCCGCGCTCGCCGCGCTGGTCGATCATGCGCAGCAGGTCGGCCTCAGCGCGCGCATCGACGCGATGCTGGACGGCTCGATCGTCAACGAGACCGAGAATCGCGCCGCCCTGCACACGCTGCTGCGCGTGCCGTCGGGCAGCGCGATTTCGCCCGCGCTCGCGGCCCTGCACTCCGACGTGCTTGCGGTTCGCGCGCAGTGCCGGGCCTTTGTCGGCGCGGTTCACGCGGGCCGGCTGACCGGCGCGACGGGCGAGCGTTTCACCGACGTCGTGAACATCGGCATCGGCGGCAGCGACCTGGGGCCCGCCATGGCGACGGCGGCGCTTGCGCCGTACGACGCGGGGCTCCTGCGCAGCCACTTCGTCTCGAACGTCGATGGCACGCAGTTCGCGGATCTCGTGCCGCTGCTGGATCCGGCGCGCACGCTCGTCGTGGTCTGTTCCAAGACGTTCACCACGCAGGAGACCCTCGCGAACGCAAGGCGCGTGCGGGCGTGGCTCGCCGGCCGGCTCGGGGAGCCGGCGGTGCCGCGCCACTTCGCGGCGGTCTCGACCAACCACGCGGCCATGGACGCGTTCGGCGTCGGTGCCGATGCGCGCTTCGCGATGTGGGACTGGGTCGGCGGGCGGTACTCGCTGTGGTCGGCCGTCGGACTGACGATCGAGCTTGCGATCGGCAGTGCGCAATTCGAGGCGATGATGGCCGGCGCCCACGCCATGGACGCGCACTTCCGATCGAGCCGCTTCTCCGACAACCTGCCAGTGCTGCTCGGGCTCCTTGCACACTGGAACCGCAACTTTCAGGGTTGCGGAAGCCACGCGGTCCTGCCGTACACGCAGCGACTCGCGCGGTTCCCCGCGTATTTGCAGCAGCTCGAGATGGAGAGCCTTGGCAAGCGCGTGACGCGCGCGGGCCAGCCGGTGGCGGGCGAGACCGGCGCGGTCATCTGGGGCGAGCCGGGCTCCAACGCGCAGCACTCGTTCTTCCAGCTACTCCACCAGGGCACGGCGGTGGTCAGCGCAGACTTCCTGCTGCCGCTCGAAGGCGCGGCCGATGCCGCAGCTGACGAGCTTTCGATCGCGAACTGCCTTGCCCAGATGCAGGCGATGATGGCGGGCCACACGTCGCCCGAACCACATCGCGTCCATACGGGTAGCCGGCCGCTGTCATTGCTCGCCTTCGCGCGGCTCGACCCGGCGACGCTCGGCGCGCTCATCGCGCTTTACGAGCACAAGGTTTTCGTCGAGTCCGTCCTGTGGGACATCAATCCCTTCGACCAGTGGGGGGTCGAGCTGGGCAAGAAGATCTGCGGAACGCTTCTCCCGCTCGGGACGTCGAAACCGCCGCCGGAGCTCACCGGGATCGCCGGCTGGATCGCCCGCCATCGTTGACCAGAACCAGTTCACGTTTGCATCCGCCGAAGTGATACTTTAGTATCACTCTCATGCGTACCGAACTCGTCACGACCCTGAAGCGCCAGGCAACGGAGCTGCTGTCCGAGCTGGAGCGCGACCGCCAACCGATTCTGATCACGCAGCATGGCGTGCCAAGCGCATATCTGGTCGATGTCGCCACTTATGAGGCATTGCAGAGGCGCATGGGTTTGCTCGAGGGTATAGCTCGTGGCGAAAAGGCCATCGAGGAGGGCCGCACCGTCTCCCATGCCGAGGCCAAGCGGCGCCTGTCTCGATGGCTGAAGTAATCTGGACCGAACCCGCCCTCACTGATCTCGATGCCATTGCGGATTACATAGCCCTCGAAAACCCTGACGCTGCCCGAGAATTCGTGCGACGAGTTCTTCACCATGTGGGGCAACTCGCCGGTCACCCGCGAAGTGGACCCAAGCCACAGGAACTTCGCGGCTGGCGGTATCGCCAGATTGTTGAACCGCCATGCAGGGTCTTCTATCGTGAGGACTCGAATCGTGTTTATGTTCTGTACGTCATGCGAGCCGAGCGATCGCTGCGACGAGCAACCCTCAAGTCCCGTGACCGGTAGCGAGTCTCGGCCGGTCCCCGCGGAAATGACGGACCTGGCGTGCTGGATCGAGGCCCATCGCCGCCGGTGAGCGAATATATTGTAAAGTGCGTCAGGCACTTGCGGATTGATCCTCGACCCCAAATGAAACTGGCGGCTGTGTTACCCGCCTGGATGCTGTCGTTTGTGGCGGCGCAGGCATTTGCGGATCCCTGGATCGAACCGGGCGATACGGGCCTGCGCCACGATCTCTCACTCCTGGCCGATGCCGGGATCATCGCGGTACCTCTCACGGCCTGGCCTGTGTCCTGGCAGGAGGTCGCGCGCGACGTGGATCGCCTGACACTCGAGTCTGACCAGCCGGCGTGGCTCGGCGCCGC
>DATMEC010000141.1:0-17501 GCA_035557125.1 Steroidobacteraceae bacterium | reverse complement strand
CCTCGCGACGGGCGACGCGGCGAAGTCCATCCGCGCCGGCGGCATGGACGTCCGCGGCGACGCCGAGATCGCGGAAGGCTTTCGCCGGCTGCTGGAAGCCGCGCGGCCCGAGTTCGAGGAAGAACTGTCGCGCTTCACCGGCGATGCCGCCGCGCACTACCTCGCGGGCTTCGCGCGCGACGCGGCGGCTTTCGGCCGGCGCGCCGGGGACACCCTGGCGCGCAACACCGCCGAATACCTGACCGAGGAGAGCCGCGACCTTCCGGTACGCGTCGAAGTCGAGGAGTTCCTCGAAGACGTGGACCGGCTGCGCGAGGCCGTGGATCGCCTCGAATCGCGCGTCACGGCCCTGATGCGCCCGCGAGGACCCGCATGATCTCGATTCGGGTCGCCGGGAGGCTGCTCACCATTCACCGCGTGCTCGTTCGCTACGGGCTCGACGACTACGTGCGTGCGACCCACCTCTACCGGCCGCTGCGCTTCATATTCTGGCTGTCGCCCTGGACGTGGTTCACGCGCCGCCGCGGCACTCGCGGCGAGCGCCTGCGCCGCGCGCTAGAGGACCTCGGGCCGATCTTCGTGAAATTCGGCCAGGTGGTCTCGACGCGGCGCGACTTGCTGCCGCCCGACATCGCCGACGAGCTCGCGAAGCTCCAGGACCGAGTCCCGCCATTCGACGGCGCGCTCGCGCAGGCGCGCATCGAAGCCTCCCTCGGCCGGCCGGTCACGGACGTCTTCGCGAGCTTCGATGCCGCGCCGCTCGCGGCGGCTTCCATCGCCCAGGTCCACGCCGCGACCCTCCCCGGCGGGCGCGAGGCCGTCGTCAAGGTGCTGCGGCCCGGCATGCGCGAGGCGATCGACCTTGACCTCGAGGTCCTGCACACCCTTGCGGGCCTCGCCGATGAGTACTGGCCGGACTCGCGGCGCCTGCGGCCGCGCGAGGTCGTCGTCGAGTACGAAAAGACGATCCTGAACGAGCTCGACCTGATGCGCGAGGCGGGCAACGCCTCGCAGCTCAAGCGCAACTTCGCGGGCAGCGCGCTGCTGCACGTGCCGGAGGTGTACTGGGACCTGTGCCGTCAGGACGTCATGGTGATGGAGCGGATCCGCGGCATCCAGATCTCCGAGGTCGCGCGGCTGCGCGAGCTCGGCACCGACATCCAGAAGCTCGCCGAGAACGGCGTGCAGATCTTCTTCACGCAGGTGTTCCGGCACAACTTCTTCCACGCCGACATGCACCCCGGGAACATCTTCGTCGACGTGAGCGACCCGAAAAACCCGCGCTACGCGGCCGTCGACTTCGGCATCGTCGGCACGCTCGACCCGCGCGACCAGCTCTACCTCGCCGGCAACTTCCTCGCCTTCTTCGAGCGCGACTACCGCCGCGTCGCCGTGCTCCACCTCGAGAGCGGCTGGGTCCCCGCCGGCACCCGCGTGGACGAGCTCGAGTCCGCCGTGCGCACGGTGTGCGAGCCCATCTTCGACAAGCCGCTCAAGGAGATTTCCTTCGGCGTCGTGCTGCTGCACCTGTTCGAGATCGCGCGGCGCTACCAGATGCAGGTGCAGCCGCAGCTGATCCTGCTGCAGAAGACGTTGCTCAACATCGAGGGGCTCGGCCGCCAGCTCTACCCCGAGCTCGACTTGTGGAAGACGGCGCTGCCGATCCTGCGCGACTGGATGCGCGAGCGCGCGAGCCCACGCTCGGTCATCGGCAGCCTGCGCGAGCACTGGCCGGACGTGGCCGAGGGCCTCAAGGTGCTGCCGATGATCGCGCGGCGCGCGATCCGCCGCGCTTACGACGATGAGCTCGTCGTTCGCACGGAATCGCAATCGCTCGACAAGCTGCGCGCGGAGCTCAGGCGCCAGCGCCGGCGCAGCGACGCCGTCATCGCCGCGAGCGTCGTGTTCCTCGGCGGCATCGTCTGGGTCGCGCTCGCGACGCAGCCCGCGTGGATTGGCTGGACGCTCGGCGCGGGCGGGTTCGGCTGGCTCCTCAACCGCCTCCTGCGCTGAGCGACGCACCGAGCCGGCTTGCCAGGCAGACGAGGTGGTCGACGTCGCTGTCGTCGTTCTCGTAGTGCAGGAAACAGGCGCGCAGCGACGTCCTGCCACGCACGCGTGAGGTCGGCAGGTGCGCCTCGCCGCTCTCGCTGATCGCCGCCGAGATCCTTTCGTTGAGCCTGTCGAGCGCCGCATCATCCAGCTTGCGGTCAGCCGGCCGGTACCGGAAGTTCACGACCGACAGCGAGGCCGGCGAAAGCAACTCGAGGTCCGGCGCCGCGCGCACGCGCGCCTCCAGGAGCGTCGCCAGGCGGTTGCAGCGCGTCACCAGTTCCGTGAGCCCGCTGCGCCCCAGCCGCGCGAGCGCAGCCCAGACTTTCAGCGCACGGTTGCCGTAGGTCAGCTGAAACATGTGTTCCATCGGCCAGGGCGCCTCGCTGTGCCCGGCCTCGAGGTAGTCCGGCGTCAACGAGAAAGCCGCCCGATGCACGTCCGGGTGCCGCGTCAGCAATGCGCCGCAATCGACCGGTACCTGCAGCCACTTGTGGGGATTCAGCGTGACGGTGTCGGCGCGCGCTATCGCCTTGAACCGGTCACGGTAGGCAGGATCGAGCGCAGCCCAGGCGCCGAACGCACCGTCGACGTGCAGCCAGATGCCGAACTCGGCTGCGACGTCGGCGACGTCGTCGAGCGGATCGATGGCGCCGGTATTGGTGGCGCCGCCGCAGGCCACGATCGCGAACGGAACCTTGCCTGACTTGCGGTCGTCGTCGATCGCCGCGCGCAGCGCGTCGGGCCGCATGCGAAAAGCGTCATCGGCCGGAATCGAACGCAAGTGATTGGTGCCGATGCCGAGTTGCTCGGCGCACTTCTGGATGGAGGAATGGCTCTCGGCGCTCGCATAGAGGACGAGCGGCGGGCGGCCGCTTTGCAGCCCCTCCACGCGCAGGTTCCAGCCCGCACGTTCGGCGGCGCGGTGACGCGCTGCGGTCAACGCGTTGAGCGTCGCGGCAGAGCCGCCGCTCAACAGCAGGCACAGGCTTCCTTCGCGGGGAAACCCGACGAGCTCCATGATCCATCGGCCGACGCTCACCATCAGGAACACGCTGGAGTGATCGTAGCCGTCGAGCCCGCAGTTCATCGCGCTCGCGACGGAGTCGGCCAGCACCGCGATCGGCGCGGGAGGTGAGTTGACCCAGGCGAAGGACCGCCTGTGCCCGACGGCGACGGGCCAGGGCATGATCTCGCGCTCGAGGAAATCCAGGATCTCCTCAGCAGCCTGTCCCTGCTCGGGCAACGGAAGCGTCATGAGGCGACGACGGGCTTCCGCCGGCACCTCGCGGTCGACCGTTT
This sequence comes from Steroidobacteraceae bacterium, assembly GCA_035557125.1. Classification (GTDB taxonomy): domain Bacteria; phylum Pseudomonadota; class Gammaproteobacteria; order Steroidobacterales; family Steroidobacteraceae; genus SCUD01. Next base: position 14,147 of record DATMEC010000141.1, on the reverse strand, counting down.
GATCGGGAAGGTTCCGCAAGTATCTGTCCAGCATACCGACGGCGCGCGCGCCGAGCCGGTCGAACTCCTCGCGGTCGTGGGCGAAAGGATGCACGGCAGCGTGCGCCTCAGGCCGGCCGCGGCTCGATCCACGTCGCGAGCGCGCGTCCGCAGAGCTCGCCGAAGCTGTCGAAGATCGCCGTGCCGACCACGTGCTTGCGGCCTTCGTGCTTCAGTGCCCAGCCGATGACGACGCAGGGTGCGTCGAGGTGCACGCAGCGGTCGATGCGCGCGGCGTAGGTGCCGAGCAGCGGGCCGCGCGCTGCGGCGCCGGTCGCGAAGAAGCCCGGACAGTCGAGCGCCGCCCACATGAACTCGGGCAGCACCTTGCCGTCCGCGCCGACGAGCGAGCGGTCCGGAATCCAGGCCGCCGCGACGAGGTCCATGCCTTCGATCGGCGAGGCGAAGATGCGCATGCCGTCGCCGCGCTGGCGAACCGGCCCGCAGACGAAGCAGTCCGAGTACGCGTGCTCCTGGAACCCCTCGTAATGGCTCACGGCCGCGAGCGCCTGCTCGTAGGTCGGCGGCCGCGGCACCTCGAGCTCGAACGCCTTCGGCGTCGCAGTCGCGACGACATCCGCGCTGTCCTTGAGGACGAGGCCCGATGTCGCGGGATCGGCCTCGATGGCGAGCGGCGCATCGAGCGGCGGCGGCCGGACGAGGCGCACCTCGACCGGCTTCGAGGCGGCTGCCGCCAGCATCCCGCAGGTGTAGCCGCCGTTGCCCGAGGTCGGCGGGCCGCGGAAGCGGCGGTTGATGACGAGAATGCGGCTCGCGCACATGCTGCGCGGCATCGTAGCCCATCGGGGTGGATGCCGGCGCGCCCGGCCGTTAAGCTGACCCTTCCTTCACCGGTCACGGAAGCCCCGATGAAAAAAGCCGCACTCTGGCTCGGCCTCGCCCTCGCCACGACGACGTCCATCGCCGCCGAAAGCGGCGACGGCCTGCGCGAATTCCTCGCCGGCCGCGCCGCGCGCGACGCCGAGATGGCGCGCTCGATCTGGGAATTCGCCGAGGTGGGCTACCAGGAGACCAAGAGCACCGCGCTGCTCCAGCAGGAGCTGACCAAGGCCGGCTTCAAGGTCGAGGCCGGCGTGGCCGGCATACCGACCGCCTTCCTTGCGACCGCCGGCAGCGGCAAGCCCGTGATCGGCATCCTCGCCGAGTACGACGCCCTCCCCGGCATCAACCAGGACGCGGTGCCCGACCGCAAGCCGATCGCGGGAAAGAACGCCGGCCATGCCTGCGGCCACCACCTGTTCGGCACGGCCTCGGTGTCCGCCGGCATCGCGCTCGCCGACTGGCTGAAGAAGAGCGGCACGCCGGGGACGATCCGCGTGTACGGCACGCCCGCGGAGGAAGGCGGCTCGGGCAAGGTGTACATGGTGCGCGCCGGCCTCTTCAACGACGTGGACGCGGTGATCCACTGGCACGCCTCGGACGTGAACTTCGCGGGGGTCGACAAGGCGCTGTCCAACAAGTCCGCGAAGTTCCGCTTCCACGGCATCTCGGCGCACGCCTCCGGCGCGCCCGACAAGGGCCGCTCGGCGCTCGACGGCGTCGAGGCGATGAACGTCATGGCGAACATGATGCGCGAGCACATTCCGTCGGATTCGCGCATGCACTACGTGATCACGAGCGGCGGCTCCGCGCCGAACGTGGTGCCCGACTTCGCCGAGGTCTACTACTACGTGCGCCACATGGACGCGAAGATGGTCGAGTCCATCTTCGACCGGCTGGTCAAGGTTTCCGAGGGCGCGGCCCTCGGCACCGGCACGACCGTGGACCACGAGGTCATCGGCGGCACGCACAACCTGCTGGCGAACGAGGTGCTCGCGCGCGTGATGAACGAGAAGCTGAACGAGGTCGGCGGCTTCGCCTACACGCCCGAGGAACAAGCGTTCGGCGCCAAGATCTACGCGACGCTGATGTCCCCCTCCGTGGAACTCGACTCGCACGAGAACGTGCAGGCGTTTGATTTCGAGCGCCCCGGCCTCGGCTCGACCGACGTCGGCGACGTGAGCTGGACGGTGCCGACGGTGGGCCTTCGGACCGCGACCTGGGTGCCGGGCACTTCCGCACACAGTTGGCAGGCGACGGCCGCCGGCGGCATGACCATCGGCTACAAGGGCATGAACGTCGCTTCGCAAACTCTCGCGCTCGCCGGCCGCGAGCTGTTCACGAGCCCTGATATCCTCGCGAAGGCCAGGGCGGAGTTCAACGAGCGCCGCGGCGCGGATTTCCAGTACCGCGCTCTGCTCGGCGATCGTCCCCCGGCACTCGACTACCGCAAGAACGTGGCGGGCGCTGGCAAGTAAACCAGGAGAACATGAGATGAATCATTACGCCTCGATGATCGTGGCGCTGCTGCTCGTGGCGCAGCCGCTCCAGGCCGCGGAAACCCCGGAGAACATCGCCAAGGCCGTGGCCGCGCCGGAGCGCAGCGCGAAGGACCGCGAGCGCGACGCCATCGACAAGCCCGCGGAACTGCTCGCGTTCGCGGGCGTGAAGCCCGGCATGAAGGTGGCCGACTTCCTCGGAGGCGGCGGATACTGGAGCGAGCTTCTCGCCGGCGCCGTCGGCCCGACGGGCAGCGTCACGCTCGTCAACAACCCGGGCTACTACTTTTTCAGCAGGGACGGCCTCAAGGAGCGCTTTGCCGACGGGCGGCTGAAGGACATCCGCCAGCGCGTCGTCGAGACCGGCAACCTCGACCTCGGCAGCGAGCAGTTCGACCTGATCCTCATCTTCATGGGCTACCACGATCTCTACTGGGTCGACGAGGCGAATGGCTGGCCGAAGATCGACGCCGGCGGCGTGCTGGACCAGCTGAACCGCTCGCTGAAGCCGGGCGGCAAGCTGCTCATCGTGGACCACGCCGCGAAGGAAGGAACCGGAAGTTCAGCCGCCTCGGACCTGCACCGCATCGAGGAGGCCTTCGCCCGCAAGGACATCACGAGCCACGGCTTCCTGGTCGAGAAGGCCTGGCCGGGCTACCGCAGTTCGACCGACGATCACTCGAAGGACGTCTTCGACAAGTCGATCCGCGGTAAGACTGACCGCTTCACGCATCTTTACCGGAAGAATTAGCGTCACTGCTCGGCCTGGCACGCGGCCTGCGGATCCATGACCAGGGTCTCGCTCCACGGGCCGCAGCCACAGCCGTCGCAGGCTCTCATGCGCACCAGGTTCGTGGCATCGACTTCCGCCGTGCATTGATGGACGTAGCCCGTGGCCACCGTCCGCGCGAATGCCCAACCTAACGACTTGGGTGCACGAATAACGTGATACTGGGAAGCGCCGGGGTTCTTCGGCCAGATCAGGCGGAAGCTGTTGCTGCAAGCCAGGCGCGTGACAATGAGCTTGGGGGAAACCTGAGCTTCCTGGCAGGATGAGCTGTAGGGCGCATCCGCGAGCAGGTAGTGAGGCGCGCTTTCGCAGTCAGCTTTCTCCACCTCCTCGCGCTGGCAAGGGCCTGGCGACGTAACGTACAGGATGGTCGAACGGCGGCCAGCGATACTGCCGTCGATTGCGTCGACCCATACGAGTTCGTTGTCGTGCCGGCCGGTTGGGCACGTGAAGGAAGCACGAAAAGCCCACACGAGTCGCGGACGTGCTTCGTATGACTGCGCGCCGTAGTAGGCGAGATAAGGCTTCTCACTCTTGGCCAGCGACCCTGGCATCGCATCGCCGCTCGCTTCCAGCGCCCGAACGAGAGCCTGCCAGGCTTGCGCGGCGGTCAGCCGTGGCTTTTTCGGCAAGCCGCGATCCGGCAGAAAGGCGGCCCCTACGTAAAGCACCTCACCTGATTTTTCGTCGATCGAGACCGCAACGCGTCCGTCGACAACCGGGAGACCGCGGATGGTCTGCTCCGTGCGAATGTCACGTGAACTGGAACTGTGCTCGTTCCTCGTCACGACCAGATCTTCGCGACCTGTTGCCAACAGAGCCGGACCGAGAGCTTCCAGCAAGCCGTATATGATCGAACCTTCCCTGAACTCGCGCACGCTCCTCGGCAAGACCACACCGGTGCGACCGCTGATTGCGGTCACCGGCCCGAGGGGTGAATACTCGATTTCCACGTCCGGCATTGCGGAGAGCGCGTCGAACTGTCGCTGCAGCGCTTCGGGTTCGACTGCCACCGGCAACTTGGCCGACTCAAGCAGCCTGGGCGGATTGACGGCCTCGGCTGGAGTAGATGCGGCAGCGGCGATCAGCAGGCTCAGGACGATTGTCTTCGTCATCAGAACGCCGACCCCGGCTGCTTCAGGAATTCAATCTCCCCGGGCGTCGAGGTCCGGCCGAGCGCCTCGTTGCGGTGCGGATAACGGCCAAAGCGGTCCACGATCGCCTTGTGCCGCAGCTCGAAGTCGTGGTTCTCGGCCGGCGTGAACTCGCGGAAGAGCGGCTCCGCCATTGCGTGGATCTCGCGCGACTCGCTGTGCATGTAGGGCATTAGCAGGAACGTCCGCTGCGTTGGCTCGAGCGCGCGGTGCGCCCCGGCCGCGACTGCTTCCTGCGCGAGCACCAGCGCCGCGAAGTCCTGGGCGAAAGCCTCCGCCGATCCGCGGAACAGGTTCCGTGACAACTGGTCGAGGACGATGATCTCCGCGAGCCGGCCCTGCGGCGCGGCGCGCCAGGCAAGGAGTTCCCCGCGCGCGGCCCGTGCGTGCAGCGCGGCAAAGCGGCTGCGGATCCGTTCGTCGAATGCGGGATCCGCCGTCCACCAGGACTTTGGTTCAGTCTCGACGAACCAGAAATCCAGGACTTCGTCGTACGGCGTCATTTAACGACCATTGCCTTCAGTCTCCCATGCGGGCGCATGGCGACGGAACGGCTGCCGCCGCCCGTACGTGAGCGAACGCCAGGCCCATTCCGCCGGGCCGAACTGGAACCTGCGCAGCCACCACGTACTCGCCACTGCCTGCGCCGCAAACACCACGACGGCAATGCCGACCACGGCCGTGGGACCCACGCGCCCGTACCAACCGAGGCCGACACCGTAGAAGACGAAGATGCAGGCGATGCTTTGCCCCAGGTAGTTGGTCAACGCCATGCGGCCCACCGGCGCGAGGAAGCTCAAGGTCCGGTTCCAGTCGGGCCGCGTGAACAACAGGACGATCGCACAGACGTAGGACGTCGCCAGGGCAAGGACGCCGGCGTGCCAGAGCAAGGTATCCGCGATCGTCGCGCCCCAGGTATCCGTGCCCAGCGCCGGGAACGTACCGTCCGCGACGACGATGCCTTCGCAGGCGACGCCGATCACGAGGCCCCACCCGGCTCCGCGCCGCATGCATTTCAGCGACGCGTCGTCGCTGCCAGCATTCGCGAGGCTTGCGCGCACGAGGAGTCCCGTGCGTCCCGCCCAGACGCCCAGGAGAAACTTGCCGAAGGTCGCGAGTGCCGCGGCCAGCACGACGTCCGTGGAGATCCTCGACCAGAAATCGATCGCGTTGGCACGAATCATCCCGGTGTAGCTGGAACCCTCAAACGCGGCATGCTGCGCGATGGCGACACCCCGGCGGGCCTCGGTCATCGCCTCGGGGTCGATCGCGCCCTCCGTGAGCGCAGGCAGCGCCCATTGCAGTGCGCGGACCGCCACCGGCAGGACGACGGCAAACACGAGCCCCCAGCCGACGAGTGCCTTCCCGCTGCGCGCGACGCAGCCGATCAACAGCAGTCCGAGCAAGGCATAGAGGTGCAGGACGTCGCCATAGAACGCGAGCAACGCATGGGCGATGCCGAATGCCAGGAGCCAGGCCATCCGTCGCAGGTATAGACGCTTGACCGGTGCCCCGGCTTCGGCGGCACGCCGCATCTGGAGCGCGAATCCCATGCCGAACAGGAAAGAGAAGATCGTGATGAACTTTCCGGAAACGAAAAACCGCTCCAGCTCGAACACGGCCGGGTCGAGCGGGTTTACCGGCAAGCGCAACGCGTCCTGCTCCGACAGCTCGGAGAACCCGCTGAAGTACCACAGGGCGTTGGCCACGAACACGCCCAAGAGCGCAAAGCCGCGCAGGACGTCGAGGATGTCGATGCGCTCCCCGGCGTTGACCGGCGCGAGAACCACTTTCGTCACGCTCTCGTGTATTCGCGATGCCGATAGTATTTCGGGCTGGAATCCAGGCGAACGTGCAGCCAGGCCACGCCGTGCCCCGCGGTGCTGACCCACGTCGGGCGAGGCCCCAGACGCACGTCCGCGGCGTCACCCACGGCCTGCCAGAAGGCCCCCTGCTGCGCCGCCGAAGCTGCGCGCGCAAACTGCGCGAGATGGCTGAAGTCACTGGCGCCTGCCGGACATGGCGCCACGAGCACGGCATCGCCGCCGAGATTCCCGAACGTCACGACGTCCCGGTCCTGCCGGAAGTGCTCGGCAAAGACACCGGGTTCAGGCTTCATGCGTGCAAGGGAAGGACTCGATACGAACACGCATTCGAAAGGGCGCGCGCGATTCCGCTTGTTCACCGCTGGGCATTCCCAGCAGTAAGCCTCGAACGGCACGCCGCGAAGGCTGGCGACCCAGAACGCGCGAAACGATTCGTCCGATTTCCAGGCCGCGCAAACTTCCTGGAAGGACATCGCACTGCCCGATGCGGAAATATCGCTCCATCGGTGCGTGCCCGCATCGAACTGCGAAGACGCGATGCGCCACACTTTCACAAGCCCAGGAATGCCTCGAGCAGTTTCGGCCCATCGGGGGTCAGGATGCTTTCCGGGTGAAACTGCACTCCCTCGAGCGCAAGCGTCCTGTGCCGCACGCCCATGACCTCCCCTTCCGCAGTCCACGACGTTACTTCGAATGCGTCCGGCACTGCATCGCGCTTTGCTATGAGCGAATGATAGCGGCCCGCTGCAAACGGATTCGGCAGCCCCGCGTACAGCCCGCGGCCGTCATGCGCCACTTGCGATGCCTTGCCATGCATCAGGCGTTCCGCGCGCACGATCGAGCCGCCATACACTTCGACGAGCGCCTGGTGCCCGAGACAAACGCCCAGCACGGGAATGCGCCCGGCAAACGCCCGGATCATCTCTTCGGAGACGCCCGCATCCGAGGGAACGCCGGGTCCGGGGGAAATGCACAGGTGGGTCGGGCGCATCTCGCCCGCCGCCTCGACCGTGATCGCGTCGTTGCGATGCACGCGCACGTCCGCGCCCAGCACCAGGAAAGCCTGCACCAGGTTGTAGGTGAAGGAGTCGTAGTTGTCGACCAGCAGGAGCCGCGGCGGCGTGCGCCCGGCCGAAGCCGTCATGAGCCCGGGCCCGCGAACGGCAGCTTCAGGAAGCTGCGCCCGTTCGACTCCGGCGGCGGCGGCCGGCCGCCGCGGATGTTGAATTGCACGGCCGGGAACAGCAGCACCGGCATCCCAAGCGTCGCGTCGCGTTGCCGGCGCATGGCCGTGAACTCCGTCTCGCTCGTGCCGTCCTTCAGGTGGACGTTGGCCTCGCGCTCTGCGGCGATGGTGGTCTCGCAGCGCGCCTCGCGGCCGCCGGGCTGGTAGTCGTGGCAGACGAAGACGCGCGTCTCGCCCGGCAATTCATACAGCCGACGGATCGATGCGTACAGCAAGCCGGCGTCTCCGCCGGGAAAGTCGCAACGCGCAGTGCCACTGTCCGGCAGGAAGATCGAGTCGCCGACGAACACGCAATCGCCGACGAGGTAGCTCAGGCTGTCGCTCGTGTGCCCGGGCGTCGCGACCACGCGGATGGACAGCGAGCCGAGCGGCAGAGACTCGCCGTCGGTGAGCAGGCGATCGAACTGCCGTCCGTCGACCGGGAACGCCGGCTCGAGGTTCAGGAGGTCGCGGAACGTGCGCTGCACCTCGCAGATCCCCCGCCCGATCGCGATCATCCCGCCGAGCTCGGCCTGCAGCCACGGCGCCGCGCTCAGGTGATCCGCGTGGGCGTGGGTCTCGAGGATCCACTCGTTGGTCAGGCCCCGCTCGCGCACGAAGGCCGCGAGGGCGCCCGCGCCCGCCGCGGAGCTGCGGCCGGATTTGGCATCGAAGTCGAGCACCGGGTCGACGATCGCCGAGCGGCGCGACGCCGGATCCGCGACGACATAGCTCCAGGTGCCCGTGGACTCGTGGCGGAACGGGTACACGTCCGGGCGCATGACGGATCAGCCCTTCTTCGAATCCACCCAGCGCTGGATCTCGGCCTCGAGCACGGTCAGCGGCACGCTGCCGGTCCGGAGGACGGCGTCATGGAACTCGCGCCGGTCGAATTTGGCGCCGAGCGCTGCGGCGGCGCGCTCGCGCAGCTCGACGATCTTCAGCATGCCGATCATGTAGGCCGTCGCCTGCCCGGGATTGAGGATGTAGCGCTCCGTCGCGCGGATCGCCGCGTCCTCGCCGGTCGGGCTGTTCTCGACGTGGTAGCGGATGGTCTGCTCGCGGGTCCAGCGCTTGGCATGCAGGCCCGTGTCCACCACGAGGCGCACGGCGCGGTGCAATTCCATGGCCAGTTGCCCGAACTCTGAATACGGGTCGGCGTAGAAGCCGACCTCCTTGCCGAGCCGCTCGCTGTACAGGCCCCAGCCCTCGCCGTAGGCGGTGAACCCGCCACTGCGGCGGAAGCGCGGCAGCGAGGCTTCCTCGAGCGCGACCGAGTTCTGCATGTGATGGCCCGGGATCGCCTCGTGGTAGACGAGCGCCTCCAGCTCGTACTTCGGCATCTCATTCATCTGGTACAGGTTCCCGTAAAAGATGCCCGGCCGCGTGCCGTCGAGCGATGGCCGCTGGTAGAAGGCCTTGCCCGCCGACTTCTCGCGAAACGGCTCGACCGCCTTCACCACGACCTCCGCCTTCGGCAGCGTCACGAACAGCTCCGGCAACTTGGCGCGCATCGCGGCGATGTGCTTCCCTGCATCCGCGATCCAGGCCGCGCGGCCTTCGGCGGTGTCCGGATAGTAGAACTGCGCATCGGTGCGCATGAAGTCGAAGAAGGCGGCAAGGTCGCCCTCGAAGCCGACCCGCTTCATGACTGCGCGCATCTCGTCGTGGATCCGGGCGACTTCGCGCAAGCCAATGTCGTGGATCTGGACCGCCGTCAGGTCCGTCGTCGTGAAGTTCTTCAGCAGGTAGTCGTAATAGGCGGCGCCCTCCGGCAGCCTCCAAACGCCGTCGTCCTCGCTCGCGGTCTTCGAGGCTTCGCGCGCCCAGGCGATGACGTCCTGGTACGCGGGCTTCACCGAGCCGCGAAGCGCGCGCTCGGCATCGCCGATGAGCGCCTCGCGGCGCGCGGCGTCGATCTCGAGCTTGCCGACCTTGCCGCGGAAGTCCGCGAGCAGCGGGCTGTCGTCCGGGCCCTCGTCGAATGGCCGGCCCTTGATGATGTTGCCTGCGTCTTCGATGACGTAGGGAAAGACGAACTTGGGCGGGAGGATGTCCTGCTTCGCCGCGGCCGCCACGCGCGCGAGCTCCTGCGCAAACAGGGGCCGGATTCCCTCCAGGCGGCGCACGTAGGCGACGGCGTCGGCGTCCGACTCGATGCGGTGCGTGTTGATCAGGAACGCAGGCACCGACGCGTGCGCGCCGTCCTTGTCGAACAGGTAGACGTGGTTGCGCCAGCGGTAGCGCGCGATACGCCGCTCCTCGTTGGCCTCGAATACCTGCCACGAGAGCCGCGTCGCGTCGTCGAGCGCCGCCGGGTCGAACTTCCGGAGCTCGGCGAGCTGGCGCTCCGCCAGCGCATTGCGCGCAGCGTCGCCCTGCTCGGAGGCGTCCGGCCAGCGGTCGTAGCCGGTCTTGAGGCCGAGCGACGTGGCCGTCGTCGGCTCGAGCTCGAGCCGCTCGTCGAGTGCACGCTCGAAGAACGCGGTGGCCGCTGCGTCCGGCCCGGTTGCGGCCGTTTCGGCCGTCGCCAGGTGACCGGCCAGGAGGGCGGCAGCAGCCGCCAGGGCATTGCGAACGAACGCTGTGCTGATATTCATGGCCCGGCAAAGTAGCACGGAACTTCCCTGCGTATAATCGCGCCGTGACGGACTACGAAAAACTGGGCGCGTTCTACCTCGGCCGTGGCTATGACGCCGCGAAGGACGCGCTCGCCCCTGAGCCGCTGATGTACGACTCGCGCGACCTTACGTCGCACGCGGTCTGCCTCGGCATGACCGGCAGCGGCAAGACGGGCCTTTGTATCTCGCTGCTGGAGGAGGCCGCGCTCGACGGCATCCCGGCGCTCGTGATCGACCCGAAGGGCGACATCGCGAACCTGATGTTGACCTTTCCGGGTCTCAGCCCCGCGGATTTCCAGCCCTGGATCGACCCGGCCGAGGCGGCGCGCAAGGGAACGACCATCGAGTCGCTGGCCGCTAAAACGGCCGAGACCTGGAAGAACGGGCTCGCCGAGTGGGGCCAGGACGGCGAGCGCATCCGCCGCTTCCGCGAGTCGGCCGACGTCGCGATCTATACGCCGGGCAGCAACGCCGGGTTGCCGCTGTCCATCCTGCGCTCGTTCGCGCCGCCGCCCAAGGATGGCGACGCGGGCGCGACGCGCGAGCGCATCTCGGCCGCGGTGTCGGGACTGCTCGGGCTCGTCGGCATCGCCGCGGACCCGCTCAAGAGCCGCGAGCACATCCTGCTTTGCGCGATCGTGGACGCGGCCTGGAGCCGCGGGCATGCGCTCGACCTCGCGGGCCTGATCGGCGCCGTGCAGAAGCCGCCGTTCGACAAGGTCGGCGTGTTCGACGTCGATACCTTCTATCCGGCGAAAGAACGGCTCGAGCTGGCGATGGCGGTGAACAACCTGCTCGCCTCGCCGGGCTTCGGCACCTGGCTCGAGGGCGAGGCGCTCGACATCCAGCGCCTCCTGTTCACGCCCGAGGGGAAGCCGCGCATCTCCGTCATCTCGGTCGCGCACCTGAACGATGCCGAGCGCATGTTCGTCGTGACCCTGGTCGCCAACGAGCTGGTCGCGTGGATGCGCCGCCAGCCCGGCACGGCGGCGCTGCGCGCGATCTTCTACATGGACGAGATCTTCGGCTACTTCCCGCCGACGGCCATGCCGCCGTCGAAGCTGCCGATGCTGACGCTCATGAAGCAGGCGCGCGCATTCGGCCTCGGTGTCGTGCTCGCGACGCAGAACCCGGTCGACCTCGACTACAAGGGGCTGTCGAACGCCGGCACCTGGTTCATCGGGCGCCTGCAGACCGAGCGCGACCGCGGGCGTGTCATCGACGGGCTGCTGTCTGCGCAGGCAGGCGCCGGCTTCGACCGCGGCGCGCTCGAGAAGCTGATGGCCGGGATTGCGCCGCGCGTCTTCCTGATGCGCAACGTCAACGACGACGAGCCCGTGCTGTTCCGGACGCGCTGGGCGCTGTCCTGGCTGCGCGGACCGCTGACGCTCCCTGAGATCACGCGGCTCATGACGGGACGCAAGGCCGCGGAGCCGGTGAAACCCGCGGCCTCGGCGTCGCCTGCGGCAAGCAAGGCGGCGCGGCCGGCGCTGCCCGCGGGCGTGGAGGAGATCTTTCTCGCCGCGAGACCCGGCGATGGGGCGCTCGTGTACCGGGCGCGTGTCGCCGCGACCGCTGAACTCCACTACGCCGACAAGCCGGCCGGCGTCGACGCCTGGACGCGCGGCGCCTGGCTCGCGCCGCTCGCGGACGGCGACGGCGCACCGGACTGGCCGGAAGCGACCGCCGTCCAGGGTCTCGAGGCCGTGACCGCGAACGGTCCGGTCGACGGCGCCACGTTTGCAGAAGTCCCCGCCGCGGCGCTCGCGGCAAAGAACTACGCGGAATGGGGCAAAGCGCTCGCCGCGCACCTTTACAAGAGCGGCGCGGCGGAGCTGTTCACGGCGAAGTCGCTGAAGCTCACTTCGAACCCGGGTGAGAGCGAGGGAGACTTCCGCGCCCGAATCGCGCAAGTACTGCGCGAACACCGCGACCGTGACGTCACGAAGCTGCGGGAGAAGCACGCGGCCAGGCTCAAGCCGCTCGAGGGCCGGCTGCAGCGTGCCGCCGACAAGGTCGAGCGCGAAAAGTCGCAGTACGGCCAGCGCAAGCTCGACACCGCGATCTCCATCGGCACCTCGGTGCTCGGCGCCATCTTCGGTGGCCGCAGCACCGCGACCACCCGGGCCGGATCGGCCGCGCGCTCCGCCGGGCGCGTGTTCAGCGAGCGCGGTGACGTCGCGCGAGCGGGCGAGACCCTCGAGTCGCTCAGCGCAGAACGCGACGAGCTCCTGAAACGCATCGAGCAGGAAGCGGACGCCCTCACCGCGAGCCTCGACCCGGCGAACACCGAGCTCACGAAGATCCGCATCGCGCCGCGCAAGTCCGACATCGCCGTCGGCCGCATCGCCCTCGCCTGGGAACCCTGGCGTGCCGGCGCTGACGGCTTCCCGCGCCCGGCCTCGACGTTGTGAGGCAGGCAACGGCCCTGCTCGCGCTACTCGTGCTGCTCGCGTCCTGCGCCGGCCCGGATGCGCCGCCGCTCGGCCTGTATCGCGCCGTGGCGTCAACCGACGGCGGCGACCTGCCATTCGGGCTCGAGCTGGTGCGCGAGGATGACGGGCTCGTCGCCTACCTGGTCAACGGCCCGGAGCGCGTGCGCGCGACGGACGTGCGGCTCGAGGACGGCAACCTCTCGATCCGGATGCCGGGCTACCAGAACCGCATCGAGGCGGCGTTCAAGGACGGGCGCTTCGAAGGCACGCTTTTCGTCCTGCGACCGCGCGGCATCGTGCGCGAACTGCGGCTCGTCGCCATGCCCGGCGAGACCTGGCGCTTCTTTCCGAAGCCCGACGCCGCGCCGCTCGATTTCGCGGGACGCTGGGCGCTGACGTTCCGCGACGCGGACGGCGGCGAAAGGGCCGCGATCGCCGAGCTCGTCCAGGACGGCCACGTGGTGACGGGCACCGTGCTGCGCCAGAGCGGCGATGACCGCTACATCGCCGGCGAGGCCCGCGGCGACACGCTGTTCCTGTCGCGCTTCGACGGCGGCACGGCATATCTCTACCTCGCGCGGCTCGGCAGCGACGGCGTGCTCGCCGGCGAGCAGTCCACCGGCGGCGGATCCCAGGAGTCGTTCAGCGGCAGACGCGACCCGACGGCGAAGCTCGACAATCCGGCCGAGCGCACGGCCCTGAAGCCCGGCATCGACCGGCTCGAGTTCAGCTTCCCGGACGTGGACGGCAAGCTCCATCAGTACCCGGACGACCGCCATGCGGGTAAGGTGGTGCTGGTCACGGTCGGCGGAAGCTGGTGCCCGAACTGCCATGACGAGGCGGCATTCCTGAAGGAACTGCTCTCAAGCCGCGCCTCGCGCGGACTCGAGGTCATCCAGCTGATGTTCGAGCGGACGACCGACTTCGAAAGCTCGGCGCAGGCAGCGCGCGACTTCGCCGAGAAGTTCGCGATCGACTACCCAGTGCTGGTCGCGGGCACCGTCACCGACGACGACGTGCTGAAGAAGCTCCCGCAGGTCGCCCGGTTCAGGGCCTACCCGACGCTCTTCATCATCGACCGCAAGGGAATCGTGCGCGAGATCCACAGCGGCTTTGTCGGGCCGGCTGCCGGCCGCTACCACGAGGAACAGGCCCGCGAGATGACCGCCCTCGTCGACTCGCTGCTCGCTGAACAGGGCTAGCATGCCTTCCTTCGACGTCGTCTCCGAGATCGATTCACATGAGCTGGCGAACGCGGTCGACCAGGCGAATCGCGAAGTGGCCCAGCGATTCGACTTCAGGGACACCGGCGCCAACTTCGAACTTGGGGACAACCACATCACTCTGCATGCGCAGGTCGACTTCCAGCTCAAGCAGATGCTCGACATCCTGAAGCTGAAGCTCGCCAAGCGCGGCATCGACGTCGTGTGCCTCGAGCCCGGCGAGCCGCAGATCGCGTTGAATGCCGCGAAGCAGCCTCTCGTGCTGCGACACGGTATCGACGCCGACAGCGGCCGCAAGCTCCAGCGGCTGATCAAGGACTCGAAGCTGAAGGTGCAGGCATCGATCCAGGGCGATCAGTTGCGCGTGACCGCCAAGCAGCGCGATGACCTGCAGGCGTCCATGGCACTGATCCGGAAGGCCGGTCTCGACAGGCCGCTGCAGTTCAAGAATTTTCGCGACTGATCGCTCGATGCGCGCGGTGTTCCTGGACTTCG
>DATMEC010000140.1:0-5985 GCA_035557125.1 Steroidobacteraceae bacterium | reverse complement strand
GCACGCTGCGCAGCTTCTGGCTCGGGCTCTCTCGGCTCCTGCACCTGGCGGCCGGTCTCGTGCTCGCAGCCGCGCTGGTCTGGCTGGCGATCGGCGGCGCCGCGTGAGCGTGTACCCGGTGATCGACCACCGCACCGACGTCGTCGTCGTGGGCGCCGGCGGGGCGGGCCTGCGCGCGACGCTCGGGCTCGCGGAGGCGGGACTCGAGACCGCCTGCGTCACCAAGGTCTTCCCGACGCGCAGCCACACGGTGGCGGCCCAGGGCGGCATCAGCGCCGCGCTCGGCAACATGGGCGACGACGACTGGCGCTACCACTTCTACGATACGGTGAAAGGTTCGGACTGGCTGGGCGACCAGGACGCGATCGCTTACATGTGCCGCGAGGCGCCCGCGGCCGTGATCGAACTCGAGCACTACGGCCTGCCTTTCTCCCGCACCGAGGACGGGCGCATCTACCAGCGCCCGTTCGGCGGCATGACGACGCACTACGGAAAGGGCATCGCGCAGCGCACCTGCGCGGCCGCCGACCGTACCGGGCACGCGATGCTGCACACGCTCTACCAGCAGAGCCTGAAGCATCGCGCCCAGTTCTTCGTCGAGTATTTTGCGATCGACCTCATCATGCACGACGGCGCCTGCCTCGGCGTGCTCGCCCTCGACATGGCCGCCGGGACGCTGCACCGGTTCCTTGCCCAGGCGACGATCCTCGCGACGGGTGGCTATGGCCGCGCGTATTATTCCTGCACCTCGGCCCATACCTGCACGGGTGACGGCAACGGCATGGTGCTACGCGCCGGCCTGCCGCTGCAGGACATGGAGTTCGTGCAGTTTCATCCCACGGGAATCTACGGTGCAGGCTGCCTGATCACGGAGGGCGTGCGCGGCGAGGGCGGAATCCTGCGCAACTCGGACGGGGAGCGCTTCATGGAGCGCTATGCGCCGAACGCGAAGGACCTCGCCTCGCGCGACGTCGTGAGCCGCGCCATGACAATCGAGATCCGCGAGGGCCGCGGTGTCGGGGCGCACCGCGACCACCTGTTCCTGCACCTCGAGCACCTCGGCGCCGACGTGATCGCAAAACGCCTGCCGGGCATCGCGGAGACGGCGAGGATCTTCGCCAACGTCGACGTCACGCGTGCGCCGATCCCGGTCCAGCCGACGGTGCACTACAACATGGGCGGCATACCCTGCAACGTGAGCGGCCAGGCGCTGACACGCAACGACGGTGCCGACACCCCGGTACCGGGCCTGATGGCGATCGGCGAGGCGGCCTGCGTCTCGGTGCACGGCGCGAACCGCCTAGGCTCGAACTCGCTGCTCGACCTCGTCGTGTTCGGCCGCGCCGCCGCGGCCCATTGCGCGGGCACGCTGCGTCCGGGGACGACGGTCGCGGAGCCGCCGACACGCGTCATGGACCCGCTGCTCGCGCGCTTCGACCGTTTCCGCAGTGCCGCGGGGCGGCGACCGGCGGCGCAGCTGCGCGACGAAATGCAGCGCGCGATGCAGCGGGATGCGGCAGTTTTCCGCACCGGCGACACGCTTGACGAGGGCTGCGCGGCGCTCGGGCGCTGCCTTGAGTCGATGCGCGACCTCAAGATCTCCGACCGTTCGCTCGTGTTCAATACCGACCTCGTCGAAGCCCTTGAACTTGACAACCTGTTGCGACAGTCACTCGCAACGATCCATTCGGCCAGGAACCGCACCGAGAGCCGTGGCGCGCACGCGCGCGAGGATTTTCCGGCGCGCAACGACGCCGACTGGATGAAGCACAGCCTCGCCTGGGTGGACGACGCAGGGCAGGTACGCTTCGACTACCGGCCGGTCGAGCGTGACACGCGCACCAATGACGTCGAGGCCATACCGCCGCAAGTCCGGGCCTACTGAAGAGGCACCATGGCACAGTTCCGATTGCCCGCAAATTCGCGCTACGACGACCGGCAGGGCCGCCACCACGCGGCGCCAGAGGGCGCCACGCGCGTGCGCCAGTTTCGCATCTACCGCTGGGACCCGGACTCGCCCGCAAAGCCTCGCGTCGACACTTACGACATCGACCTCGACCGCTGCGGCCCGATGGTTCTCGACGCGCTCATCAAGATCAAGAACGAGATCGACGCTACCGTCACGTTCCGCCGCTCCTGCCGGGAGGGCATCTGCGGCTCCTGCGCGATGAACATCGACGGCGTCAACACGCTCGCGTGCACGCAGCCGATCGACGGCATCCGGGGCGCGGTGAAGGTGTTCCCGCTGCCGCACCTGCCGGTCGTGAAAGACCTCGTGCCCGACCTGACGCAGTTCTACGCGCAGTACGCCGCCGTCGAGCCGTGGCTCAAGGCCGGATCGGCGCCGCCCGCCGAAGGCGAGCGCCGCCAGGCCCCCGCGGACCAGGAGCACATCGACCGGCCGTCCGCCTGCATCCTGTGTGCCTGCTGTTCGACGGCCTGCCCGAGCTACTGGTGGAACTCGGACCGCTTCCTCGGCCCTGCAGCCCTGCTCGCCGCCCACCGCTGGATCGTCGACACGCGCGACGGCGCGCAGGCGGAGCGACTGGCCGAGCTCGACGAGTCGTTCAAGCTCTACCGGTGCCACACGATCATGAACTGCACCGAGGCCTGCCCGAAGGACCTCAATCCCGCGCGCGCCATCGCCGACATCAAGCGGCGCATCCTCGAACGCGACGAGTGACGCGTGGACGATCGCACCCGGGCACGGCTTCGCTGGCGCTGCCGCCGGGGCATGAAGGAACTCGACGTCCTGCTCTCGCGCTGGATCGAGCAAAGCTGGGCCGGCGCCGACGCGGAGCGCCGCCTTGCATTCGAATGGCTTCTCGAGCAACCGGACCCGGACCTGGCCGGCTGGCTGGTTGGCGGGGACCGCCCGCCCGAAGCCGGCCACGCCGCGCTCATCGATGACATCCTTCGCCGTCACGATTGAGCCGGCTCCGCAGCCGCGGCTCGCGGTCCTTGCGCTCGTCGTACACCTTGCCGCTGCCGCGAGTCCCTGGGTTGCGCATGTCGCGTACGGGCCCGCCGTGCTGATGTCGCTCCTCGCGCTCATCGGCCTCGCTTCGACGCTCGCAGCCGTGCCGGGCCGTCACCACCGGCTGGCGGAACTCGTGCTGGACGGGGAGGGTTGCCGCGCCCGGATACGCTCGGGCGGGACATGGGAGCCGGCTGAAATCGGCCCGCGCTCGCGGGCGCTGGCGGGACTGGTCTTTCTCGATATCCGGGCCGGGGGCCGACGCCTTGCCTGGCTCCTGCCGCGGGACGCGGTGCAGGCGGGCGCCTTCCGATCCCTCAAGGCCCGGGTCCGCCTGACTTGCTAGAATCCTTGGGCCGATTCACAAAAGGAGGGGCTTTCGCCCGCCCAATCACGACCTTGCGAACTAACCAGGGGTCAGCCGGTCATATCCGGCGTGCACGTGGAGGGCGCAGCGCAAGTCGTCGAGCCTATGCGGGCTGAAGCAGGCGACATCGCGCTGGTCCGCCGGGTCCAGAAAGGGGACAAGGCGGCCTTCGACGCCCTGGTGCTCAAATATCAGCACAAGGTGCTGAAACTCGTGCAGCGGTATGTTCGCAATCCTGCGGAAGCCGAGGACATCGCGCAAGAAGCCTTCATCAAGGCATACCGCGCGTTGCCGGCTTTCCGGGGCGACAGCGCGTTCTATACGTGGCTTTATCGAATCGCGATCAACACCGCCAAGAACGCGCTGGTCGCAAGCCGCCGCAGGCCGGTCTCCTATGACCTCGACCTGCAGGATGGCTCGCAGGTCCAGGCGCAGGCGCGGCTTGCGGACACCGAGACGCCGGAGGCGCTCGCGCTGACCGACGAGATCCGCCGCACGGTGAACGAGGCGATCGAGGCGCTGCCTGACGACCTGCGGCTTGCGATCGTACTGCGTGAGCTCGAGGGCCTTTCGTACGAGGACATTGCGAAGACGATGGAATGCCCGGTTGGCACGGTCCGTTCGAGGATCTTTCGCGCGCGCGAAGCGATCGATCGCAGCCTGCGCGAGGTGTTCGACGGCGGCCTCGGGCGAATTGGAGACATTGAATGACGGATCGAATCAAGGAACAGCTTTCGGCATTCCTGGACGGCGAGCTGCCGGACCCGGAGTCGGCGCTGCTGTTGAAGCGGCTCGGACGCGACGACGAGCTGCGCGGCGCCCTGTCCCGCTACTCGCTGATCGGTGCGGTGCTGCGCAGCGACGGGGACGTGCCCGCCGCGCGGCAAGTGGCCGCGCGGGTCAGCGCGGCCATCGCGCGCGAGCCGGCGCGCGTCGCGGGCTTCGTGCGCCTGCCCGGGCGCGATGTCTTTCTGCGCGGCGCCGCGGGTTTCGCAGTCGCCGCGGGTGTCGCCCTCGGCGCCGTCCTGCTGGTCCAGCAGGTCGGTTCGCAGGATCCGGCCGCTCCCGATGCGGTCGTGGCGCAGGCCGAACTTCCGCCGGTGCTGCCGCCTGCCGAAGACCCCGATATCTACGTCACGCCGCCCGCGCCGGACGCCCCGGCGGGCATCCCGCCCGCGGAGTTTGCCAACTACCTGGTCGCGCACTACGGCTACGCGTCACCGCTCGTGCGCCGCAGCGTCGGTGCGGGCCTCATCAGCGACGACGAACCGGCGCTCGCGGACGCCCTGCCGCCCGCAGAGACGACCGAGCCGTGACGTCGCGGCTGGCCATCGCAATCGCGCTCGGCCTCGCCGCAACACCCGTCTTCGCCGAAAGCGGGCAGGAATGGCTCACGCGCATGGGCGCGGCCCTCAGCAACACGAGTTATGTCGGCGAGTTCGTTTCCGAGTCGGCCGGGCGCACGGAACGCTTCGCGATCACGCACCGCGTTCGCGACGGCATCGTGTCCGAGCGCCTGGTGTCGTTGACCGGGCACGGGCGCGAGCTGGTGCGCGAGAACGACGAGGTCGTGGTCTACCTGCCGGACCAGAAGCTCGCGATCATCGAGCGGCGCTCCGGCCGCAGCGACCTGCTGGGGGCACTGCCTCAATTTGAAGGGCGCATGGCGGCCTGGTACAAGGTCGACTGGGTCGGGCGGGAGACCCTCGAGGACTTCGGCTCGACTGCCGTGGTCGCGGTGCGGCCGCGCGACGGCTACCGCTTCGGCTATCGCCTCTGGATCGACGTCGACTCGCACATGCCCGTGCGCAGCGACCTCTCCGACGGGTCCGGCCGCGTGATAGAGCGCCTTCGCTTCACGCGGCTCGAGTTCGACAACGGCATCCCGGATTCGGCGTTCGAGCCTGCGCTCGACCGCCACAAGCTCCGCTGGGTGCGCCAGTCGCCGCAGGCGGACGACGAGGCGCCGGCCTGGCGCGCGGCGCAGGTGCCGCCCGGCTTTCGCCTGTCCGCGAGCGGCGTGCAGGCGCTCGCCGGCCCGAACTCGCCAGTCAGCCACCTCGTCTATTCCGACGGGCTCGCGACGGTGTCCGTCTTCATCCGCGTGCCCCGGCCCGGCCGCGTACCCGCGGAAGGCACCAGCCGCTCGGGCATCGCCTCCGCGTACACGACGGTAGTGGACGGCCATCAGATCACGGCCGTCGGCGAAGTGCCGACGCGCACGCTGAAGTCCATCGCCATCAGCCTGCGTCCCGCGGCGGCTGCGCCCGACGAGGCGCGCGCCGCGGCGGCCCGTCGCGACTGACCGCCGCGGATGCCGGGTCACCGGTTCATCGTCTACACGCGTGAGGACTGCCCGCTCTGCGACGATTTCGTCGCGGAGCTGTCGGCGATCGTCCCGGCGTTCGGGCTGCAGGACGTCGACGACGACCCGACGGCGCGCCGGCGCTTCGGGATCAAGGTGCCGGTGCTGACTTGCGAGGGCAGCGTCGTCTGCCATGGCCGGCTCGATCGCGAAGCGGTACTGCGCCTCGCGCAGCGCTGACCGGGGCCGGTCCCCGCCGGCTGGTATAATCGCCGTTTCCCCGGGCGCCGGTCCGGCAAGGGCGTCCCGCTTTCCCCCGATGCAACAGCAGATACG
>DATMEC010000139.1:0-2737 GCA_035557125.1 Steroidobacteraceae bacterium | reverse complement strand
GGCAAGAAGCGCCCCGTCCGGCGGCAGGCCGAAGTGCGACATTACCCGCGCGAGCCCGCCCGGCACATCGGCCAGAAAGCCGTCGAAATCGAGCGCCAGCACGCGCCCGCCGCCCGCCCGCAGCGCCTCCGCGCGGGCGAGGCTCCCGGTGAGCCAGCCGAGCGCCGCGAGCTCGCCCGGCGTGAGCGCGTGCAGCGGCGCGGTCGGGAGCCTGCGGCCGGCGAGGAGGCTGCGCATGCGGCCGGGGCCGTGGCCGCGCAGGTCGATCGTCGAGTTGGCGCCGCCGAGCAGGGTGGCGAGGTAGGGCTCCGCGCGCAGGCTGAGATAGACCGCCCGCGAGTCCGGCGAGGCTGCGAGCAGGCGGACCGCCGCGCGCCCGGCGCTGCTCGTCGCCTTGACGACGACCGCGCGCGTGCCTTCGTAGCCGCGGCTCCAGAGCCGCAACAGCATGTCCAGCAGCGCCTCGAACTGGGCCGGCCCGAGGAGCGACTCAGGGCTCGCCAGCACGTCCTGCGCGTCCGCCAGGGTGCGAAGCGGCAGCGGCTCGCGCAGTCCCAGCACGATTCCCGTCTCGTCGAGCAGCCGCGAAAGCAGCGTCGAGCCGACGTGACCCGTGTGGAAGATGAAGTGCAGTGGCCGCGGATTACCCGCCTTGCGCGCTGCCTGGGTGACCGCGCTGCCGGGGAGCCAGGCGCCGCGCGTCGCGGGCCCGAGGATGCGGTCGTCGAGGAAGCTCGCCGCCCGGTACGAGGCCGGGTTCATTCCGATCACGAGGACGAGGCCGCGCACCAGGTCCACGGCCTGCGGGTAAGCGTCGGGCGACGACGGCAGCAGCGCCTCGAGCTCCGGTGCGCCCATCTTCGGGGATGCGGCGATCATGGCGCACTATAACCGCGCAAAAAAAAAGCGGCGGCCCGGAGGCCGCCGCCAAGGTTTCGAATGGATCGTTCTCTGACCGGCCTTAGAAGTCCACCGTGGCCCGCACGAAGACGTAACGACCGAGGGCGTCGTAGATCTGCGGGTACGTGTTGCCGTTGCCGGTGGTGCCAACCGCGCCGCTGACCGGGGGGTTGTCGTCCAGCACGTTGTTGATGCCGAGCGTGAGGGAGGCTTTCTCCGTGACCGCCCAGTTCGCCGCCAGGTCGAAGTAGTCTTGGGCCGCAAGAGTGCGGTCGAGCTGGTCCTCCGGCATCTCGGCATGGACGGACACGAGACCCGTGACCTCACCGTAGTAGCGCCAGGTGGCTGACAGGTCCATATCCCAAGGAGTCTGCCAGCTCGCACGCATGCGATGACGCCACTGCGGCTTCGACACGAGGCACTCCACCGAGTAGTAGCCCGCGCAGTCATACGTGTCCTGCACACCGGGGACGGTCGGGAACAGGTCGATGCCTGGAGCCGGCTGGGTGCGCAGGTCCTCCAGGTAGGTGCCGGTCACGTTGAACGCCAGGCTGCCGAAGCGGCCGATCTCCAGGCCCGTGTATGACGCGTTGAGGTCATACCCGTGCGTCCTGATCGACCCGATGTTGATGTTGACGTCCTCGACATTCCCCGCGCCGAGCCACAGCTGGCCCGTGCCCGGATTGCGGTTGATGCGATCGCACGCCGCCGGGTCGTTCTGGCCGTAGCACGCGGTCCAGGTGTTGAGGGGGCCAAACGTCGAAATCGTGTCCGTGATCTCGATGTCGAAGTAGTCGATCGTGACCGAAAGACCGGGAGCGAACCGCGGCGTGAACACGACGCCGTACGACTGCGTGTCCGATTCCTCGGGTATGAGGTCCGGATTGCCGCCCTGGATGAAGTTGTACTGCCCGGCCGGACTGTCGAGGTTCACGGAACCCACGAGACCTGCCGGCACGCCGCTCGCGATGCACTCCGCATCGCTCGCGATCGGATCACGGGCGTCCGAACCGCAGGGATCGCCCGGCGCGTCGAACAGGTTGGCGCCCTCGGCCGTGAACAACTCGACGATGTTGGCCGCGCGAACTGCGTGCTGGAAGCTGCCGCGCAGACGGATGTCCTGGATCGGCGCCCACTCGAGGCCGAACTTGTAGGTGTCGGTCTGCACGCTGTCGCCGTAGTCCGAATACCGGTAGGCGGTGTCGAACGAGAGGCTCTCCATCATCGGCATGTCCTGGGCAAGGGGAACGCGGCCCTCGAAGAAGAGCTCCTCGACCTTGCTGGCCCCTGACTTGCCGATCGTCGGGCCGCCCGCTCCCGTGAGCTGGTTCGGATCCGACGACTGCAGCGCATCGACGGTATGGATCATGGAGTCGCGACGCCATTCGGAGCCGAACACGACCTGGATGCCGTCGCTCGCCCACGGCGTCTTCACGCCATAGGTGCCGAGATCGCCGGTGACGATGCCGTTGTAGATCTCCTGGCTGATGCGGCCGATCTGGACGCCCTGGACCTGGAGATAGTCGAGCTGATCCTGAGTCACCCCGTTCGGAACGAACGGGTTGTACGGGACGCAGCCCGTATCGCTGCCGTCGACCACGGATTGGCAGACGATATTGCCCTCGTCATCGACCACGGCGTCCAGCGCCTTGATGACGCGGTCGACCTGGAAGTTGTTGAGCGTCGTCGCCGTGCCGGTTCCCTGCGAGAACTGGGCGGACACGTCGTAGCTCCACCCATCGTTGATCGCGCCACGAACACCCGTGATCGCCCGGAACGTCTGGTTCGCGAACGACTGCTGGCGTCCGCCGCCTTCGACGTTGCGACGCAGGACGTA
>DATMEC010000138.1:0-3451 GCA_035557125.1 Steroidobacteraceae bacterium | reverse complement strand
CCGATAGCTGACCGGCGCGGTATAGGTCTCGGCGATCCGCAACCGCTGCGACTGTCCGGGCTGCACGGGGGCGAAGGGAATCACCACAACGCGCGCGTCGGGATCGACGGGTTCACCGGCATTGATCCCGAGCGCGGCCATCTCGGCGCCGCTCATCTCCTTCGCCGGGAGCGTCTCGCCGGTATCGAGAATGCTCGCCGACGGATGGCTGGCCGTGCTGCCGGTGCGGACGACGTTGGCGTAGCCGTTGATGCCCGGGCGCGACTCGGTATAGTCATGATAGAGCGCGAACGCGTGCGACTCGGGCTGCTGCAGGAAGTAGACGATGTCGCGGTCCTGGTGCGCACGCTCGGAGAGGCGATCCTCCTCGGTCTCGCCCTCGAACGGTGATTCCCAGCTGCGCTGGTTGCTTGCAACCTTTGGCGCTGCCGCCGCTCCGGTCCGCGCGCCCTTCGCCGCGCGCAGCACGAGCGGCGCCTCGCCTTCGGTGCCATTCACGAAGCTGATGCCGATGCGGCCGTCCGCTTCGGTGAGGATCTGCGAAGGCACCGTCAGGCCGACGACTCCGTAGCCGGCGGGCAGCACGACCTTGTTACGGCGTATGCCGAGCGGCCGGTCGAACACGATCGTCTTGCCGTCGACGTAGTAGCTCTTCCTGTCCTCGTAGGTCTTGACGATGACGAGGCGTCCCTGGCCATTCGTCGGCACGGGGCGAGCGAGCGTCACCTTGATGTAATCGGTGTCGAGGTCGGCGTCGGGCATCAAGGGATCCTTGCGTGCCTCGGCGCCGCTGACGACCTCGAAGTGCAGCGGCTTGCCGGTCATCGCGTCGAGCACGGCCTCGTCGCTCGCGGCGCTTCCCTTTCGAATCGGGTTGTAGAACGTCCTGGCGCCGGCGGTGGTGACGGTGACTTCGTAGGTGATCCTGAACCTGCCGCTGTCGGGTGCGAGCAGCTCGTAGCGGGTGTACTCGTCCGTTTCGGACTGGGTTGCAGCGACCGGGAGGAAGATGCCGTCCTCGGGCGGCTTGGCGGCGGAGACGCTTGTGAGGACGCCGCAGGTGAGCGTGAGGAGGAGTCCGACCGTCGAAATTCGTGCGATTGCGAAGTTCACGGGCTGCTCACCGCATCTCGGTCCGGACGATGACCCCCGCCTTCTCGAGCCGATCGAGATCGGCGGCGAGCGCATGCCGGTCCGCGCCGGGCTGGCGCGCGAGCGCGTCATCCACCGAGAACAGGCGTTGCTTCAGGATCCACTCGATCGTCGGCCAGGTCGCGCCGACCGCGATCTCGCCGGCCTCGAAGGCGACGGCGAAGCCCGCGTCGCGGCGCAGCACCTCTGCGCGCCGCGCGACCGAGTACCAGGCGGGCGGCGGCTGGGCAGGCAGGTCGTACGAAGCCGGCGGCTTCGCCAGGTCGCGCTGGTGGTTCAGTACGTCGATCGCGAACGCCTTCGAGGACATGACGGCACGGACGCGGTCGGCGAGCTTGGCGAGCCGCTCGTCGAGCTCGGGTTCCGCGCGCGCGTCCGGCAGCCAGGCGCGGAACTCGCTTTCCTTCGCGAGGGCGTTCTCGAGCAGCTTGAACACGGCGAGACCCGTCGCCGGCGCGACGCCGAAGGTCACGTGCAGCGACGCGCGGTCACCCGTCAGCGCGTCGTGGTACTGCCCGCGCGGCAAGTAAAGGATATCGCCGGGCTTCATGTGCGCCTCGAACAGCAGCTTGCCGCGCGACTCTGTCAGCCACTTCTCCCATTCATCGCCGGGCGGCACCGGGTTCACCGGCGCATCGGCGCGCGATTCGTAGACGCGCCAGGTCTTCTCGCCCTCGGCCTGCACGGCAAACACGTCGTGCAGGTCGAAGTGCGTCTGGAAGGCCTGCACGCCCTTGAAGGAGCAATACACGTTCGCGAACGCGCGTGCTGAAAACTCGCGCTCGAGCATGGCGACGACCGCGCCCACCTCGGGGCAGACCCGGTGCAGGTGGTTGGCGACGAGGCTCGCGCCGAGGGCCGTCAGCGCCTTCAGCTTGGCGGGATTGACGGGTGCAGGCGTCCCCGGACGGACGTCCGCGGTGTCGCAGTAGTTCTCCCGGAGCGCTGCGCGGCTCCTGTAGTAGACCTTCAGCGACTCCTCGTTCCAGTAGGGCGTGAGCGCGAGCACTTCGTTGAAGCGCCGCCATGGCAGGAGGCCGCTGTCCGCTCCGTTTCGCTTGAGGTGCAGCGGCTGCCTGCCGTAGTACTGCGTGCGGAACGTGCCCGCATCGAATGGCGCGATAAATTCCGCGAATTCCATGGCGCCCGGACGTTAACATTGGCCGTCCGCTCCTGTCGAGAAAGGCTCCCGAATGCAGGCGACGCAAGGGGACTGGCTGCCGGCGCGCGCCGCGCTGCACCCGACGGGCCTCTATTTCGCGCTGCGCGACATCCGCACGGCGGAACTCCAGGACCCGTTCATGCAGGAGACGATCGCGCGCGTGCCTGCGCGCGAATCGGTCGTCCAGATCGCGCGCAAGGACGTCGGCAAGGGCGCGGCCGGCACCTCGCCCGCCGGGATCGTGTTTCACGTCGCGCGTTGCGGCTCGACGCTGGTGTCGCAGCTTCTGAAGCAGCACGTCGGACTGGTGGTCTACGCCGAGCCGATGCCAGTCAACGAGATCCTGCTGCCCCCGCACAAGTGGCCGCGAACGGAAACCGTTGCCGCGCTGCGTTCGTTGGGCGCCGCCTTCGCGCGCCACGCGCGAAAGCCCTACGTCCTGAAGCTGACGAGCTGGAACACGCTGTTCTGCGACGTCGTGGCCGAGGCGTTCCCGGACTCGCCGTGGGTCCTGTGCCTGCGCGATCCCGTCGAGGTCGGCGTCTCGCTGCTTCGGCAGCCGGCGGGCTGGGTCTGGGACGGCACGACGCCGGTCGCGCCGTTCGCGAAGCACATCGACCCGGACGGGCAGTCGCGCTCGCGCGAGGAGTACGTCGCGCGCCTCTTTGCCGCGCTCTGCACGGCGGCCGGCCGCCTCGACCCCATTCGCGGCCGCCTCGTGGACTATTCGACGCTGCCTGCGGCCGTCTGGGAGTCGGTTGCGCCGCACTTCTCGCAACCGGTGGACAGGGCGGTGCAAGCGCACATGCAGGCCGCCGCCGCGATGAATTCCAAGGCGCCCATCGGGCGGCCGGAGAAGTTTGCAGGCGATGCCGGGGCTAAGCAGGCGGCAGCGGGCGAGGCGCTGCGCCGCGCAATCGACGAACATGCGCGGCCGGCGCTGCAGCGCCTGCAAGCCCGTCATGCGCCCGCCGGGATGGCGAGCGGCGATTGAGCGCCGGGGCGCCAGGCGGCATCGATCGGCCGGTGGACCGTTGGCGCGAGGCCGGCGGCGATCCCGACGCGCTGCCTGCAGAGTTCCGGGCGGCACTGCCGGGCGTGTTTGCCGCCAGCAATTTCGTGCTGGAGTCCGCCATG
>DATMEC010000137.1:0-4015 GCA_035557125.1 Steroidobacteraceae bacterium | reverse complement strand
AGGATCCGCGCGAGCCGAAGCGAGTTCTCGAAGGGCTGCGCGCGCGCGGTGTCGTTCCAGTCGCGAACGACCTCTCCCGAGGATCCGTCCCGCGCCGAGGCGACGGGTGATGCCGCTGCGAATGCGAGCACGGCGGCGCAGGTGATGATGAGGCGATTCACTGTGGTCATCGTCGTGCGATGTAGGCGTAGTAGTTGCACGCGGCGAAGAACGTGCCGTCCGCGGCGGAGCGGCGTTGAGCCGCTAGCCAGGCGTCGACGTCCGCGGCGGGCAGTTGACTGGTCGTTGCGACCAGCGGCGCGTAGGTCTCGGCGAGACTGAGCATGAATGTGCTCGATCCGGCCTCGGCGTAGACGTGCGCCTGTGTGGCGGCTAGACACAGCCCGGCCTGCGGCAGCAGACGCGGGAGCTCGCGCATGATGCGCGGCGAGCTCATGATCGTCGACCGCAGCGCGAGCTCCATCCTTTCGCCGAGCGACGGGTTTGAGCAGTCGAAGGTCAGCGATGCGTAGTCGCCGTCGAACACGGCCACGAACCCGCCGGGGCGCACGACGCGCGCGGCCTCCGCGAGCACCGCGAGCGGGTCGCGGACGTGGCTTACGAGCGTGTTGGCGACCGCGGCGTCAAAGCTGGCAGCCGGAAAGTCGAGCGCGTGCGCATCGCCGACGG
The DNA here is from genome assembly GCA_035557125.1 of Steroidobacteraceae bacterium. GTDB lineage: Bacteria > Pseudomonadota > Gammaproteobacteria > Steroidobacterales > Steroidobacteraceae > SCUD01. The sequence continues at coordinate 3,346 of DATMEC010000137.1, read as the reverse complement.
CGAATTGGACCCGGTCGCCTACGCCGTCGTCGGCGGCGAGCGACTCGGCGGCCGCGATGAAATCGTCGCTCAGATCGATCCCCGTCACGGTGCCGGCGAATCCACCGCGCGCTGCGATGGCACGGGCGACGACGCCGGTGCCGCAACCGAGATCCAGGGCCGCAGTCGCTCGGGGCAGGTCGATCAGTTCGAGGTAGGCGTCGCGGTAGCCCACGAAGGTCGGATCCCTGCCGCGGAGCTCGAGCCGTTCGATGAACCGCTCGCGCGTCGCGGCGTCCTGCTCGTTGACGAACTGCATCGCGTCGCGAACTTGCAGCTGTGGCGCCATGACTCTCCTTGTCGGCATCGTCGCGTGCTCTTTCAAAGTGCGCCTAACCGGGCGCACGATGTGCATGAGCTTGCGGCTTGGCCCCAAACGGGCCGGGAACGGCGAGCAAACGGCGGCTTAACGCCGTGCTACGGTCGTTCCGCAGGACGCGGAGATGCCGATCGAATTCCGGATCCTCGGCGCGCTCGAAATCAGCGTCGACGCGCGCCTGCTCCCGTTGGGAAGCCCGAAGCAGGCCGCCCTGCTTGGACTGCTCTTGGTGCACGCCCACGAGACGCTCTCACGCGATCGGCTCATCGAGGAACTGTGGGGAGAGACGCCACCGGCGACCGTCGACTCCGCCTTACACGTCTACCTGTCGCGGGTGCGACGGCTGCTCGAATCGGCCGGGGCAGGCGGCGCGCTGGTGCGCGAGCGGTACGGCTACCGGCTGCGGATCATGCCCGAGCAGCTCGACGCGAACCGGTTCGAATGCCTGGTCGTCGAGGGCAGCGAGGCGCTGGCAGCGGGGAAATCAGCGCTCGCCGCCGAGCGGTTGCGGCAAGCGCTCGCTCTCTGGCGCGGTCCGGCGCTCGCCGACCTGCAATCCGAGCGCTTCGCCATCACGGCCGCCGCCCGGCTGGACGAGGAACGCGTCGCCGCGCTGGAGCAGCGGCTCGAGGCCGACCTCGCGCTCGACCATCACCGGCAGCTGATCCAAGAGCTCAAGCTGCTCGTCGCCGAGCATCCCTACCGGGAACGCCTGCGCGTACAGCTGATGCTCGCCCTTTACCGATCCGGGCGCCAGGCCGACGCCCTGCACGCTTACCAGCAGGCGCGGCGCACCCTCGCCGACGACCTCGGGCTCGAACCAAGCCAAGAGCTGAGGCAGCTCGAGCAGGCGATCCTGCGCCACGACGCGACGCTGACGCGCGAGCCGCCCGCCGAGCCCAACCCCGGACCGGAGCTCCCCGGTGCGCCCGCTCCGCCGCGTCATCCGGCGACGCGGCGACCCGCGGTGCGCTACGCACGGAGCGGCGATGTGAACATCGCCTACCAGGTCGTGGGCGAGGGTCCGAGAGATCTCGTGCTCGTCTCCGGCTTCGTCTCGCATCTACAACTCGATTGGGAAGAGCCGCGCATGGCGCACTATCTCGAGCGGCTGGCCTCCTTCTCGCGCCTGATCCGCTTCGACAAGCGCGGCACGGGCCTCTCCGACCGACCCGGTGGTCTCCCGGACCTCGAAACGCGGATGGACGATGTGCGCGCGGTGATGGATGCGGTCGGCAGCGAGCGCGCGGCCCTGCTCGGCACCTCGGAGGGCGGGCCGATGTCGGTGCTCTTCGCGGCGACCTACCCGGCGCGGATGACGGCGCTCGTCCTGCACGGGGCATACGCGAAACGACGCGATCCCGACGATGACTACCCGTGGGCGCCGACCTGGGAGGAGCGACAGGAGCATGCGAGGGAGATCGAGCGATCGTGGGGCTACGAGACGGACATAAAGCGGATGATGCCCTCGGCTGACGAAGCGATGGCGGAATGGTGGGCGCGCCGCGCACAAGCAGCGGCGAGCCCGGGAGCTGCCCGCGACCTGATCCTGATGAATAGCCAGGTCGACGTCCGGCACGTGCTGCCCACGGTGACGGTGCCCACGCTCGTGCTGCACCGGACCGGGGACCTCGACTCGCGTATGGAGGAAGGTCGCTATATCGCGGAGCGCATCCCCGGCGCGCGCTTCGTCGAACTGGCCGGTCACGATCACGTCCCGTGGGTCGACGCCGACCAGATCGTCGACGAGGTAGAGGAGTTCCTCACGGGAACGAGGCCGCCTCCGCATGCCGACGGCGTGCTGACGACGCTGCTTGTCACCGACATCGCCGGCTCGGAGCAGCGCGAGCGGGAGCTGGGCGAGCGTCGTTGGAGACAGCTCATCGACTCGCTCCATGCAGTCGTCGGCCGCGAGCTCGACCGATTTCGCGGCCGCGAGATCGACAGGACTCGCGACGGCTTACTCGCGACCTTCGATGGCCCCGCGCGCGCCGTGCGCGCAGCGTGCGCGATCCGCGACGGCGTGCGAGCGCTTGGCCTCGAGATTCGCGCCGGCATCCACACCGGCGAATGCGAACTCGTCAACGGAGCCGTACGCGGCATCGCCGTGGACGCAGCCGCTCGGGTCGTGGCGCAAGCAGCACCCGGTCAGGTGCTTGCCTCCTCGACCGTCCACGACCTAATCGCCGGCTCGGGCATCGAGTTCGCCGAGGCAGGCTGCGCTGAGCTGAAAGGCGTCGGCGTCTGGCAGCTCTACGAAGCTATCGCCGCCTGAGGTACCGATGCAATTTACAAAGGTGGGGTGGCTCGAATCCGCCAGACGCCTGAGCCTGCGGGCGCACGACTTGCGTTGGAGACGGGACGCGTCAGGCAAGGGGGCCCGAACAAGGGCGGGACCGGCGAGCGCCTGACCCACTCAATCGCCAACGCTTCCACATGCCAGCGGGCGCCTTGCGGAGCAGCCGAGAGACGCCTGCTGCGGACGACCAGCGGAAGTCCCACTCGGCCGGAGCCGTTGCATCCGGTGCATAGGCACGACGTGCGCGCGCGATCGGAGGAAGCTCGCGCGGCGTCGCTGTCGCGATGAGGCAGAACCAGCAGCGCGGGCGCCGCGCCTGCCCTGCGCCGCCCGCATCGCGCGCGACTCCATCGCACCGCTATGCGACGCTTGGCCGGCGCTTGTGCCCGCGCGGTCGACGGCGCGTCGTGCCGTGGTCCATGCGAGGGCGAAGACGGGTGGGGGCGATCTCGGCACCCCGGCCGGAGTCGCGATCACCTGGCACGCCGCGATGCTCGCGCGACCGGCGGACGTGCCGCCCAGCCGGCGGTCCTCGCTCCCGCGCGTTGTCGAGCCCGCTTGGCCGGCGACGCACTCCGCGAGCGGCCCTGCGGTCCTCGCCGCGCACGCCCCCTCCTTCGAGCCCATCCCGCCGCACCGCCCGTGAGCGCGCCCACGTCCCGAGGTCGCCGCCGCCCGCCGCCCCCCGC
>DATMEC010000136.1:0-4298 GCA_035557125.1 Steroidobacteraceae bacterium | reverse complement strand
GCGCCTGCCGGCCGAGACCGGCCAGGACGTCAGCTTCCACGTGACCGGCAACCTGCGCCTCGCGACCACGCGCGACCGCATGGACGAGTACCAGAAGTACTGCGGCACGGCGAACACGATCGGCGTGCCCTTCGAGGTCATCGGCCCGAAGCGCGTGAAGGAGCTGTGGCCGCTGCTCGAACTCGGTGGCAGCGCGGACACCGCCGCCGTCATCGGCGGCCTGTACCACCCGCACGACGGCCACATCGCGCCGGCCGACCTGACGATGGCACTGCGCAAGGGTGCCCGTGCAAAAGGCGCGGAAATCTACGAGCACACCGAAGTGACCGCAGTCTCGCGCGGCCGCTCGGGCGAGTGGAAGCTCACGACGAACAAGGGCGAGATCACGGCGGAGCACCTCGTCTGCGCCACCGGCAACTACGCGCGCCAGACCGGGCAGATGTTCGGCATCGACGTGCCGGCGATCCCGGTCGAGCACCAGTACATCGTCTACGAGGAATCCGCGGAGCTGAAGGCCTATCGCCAGGGCGGTGGTCGCGAGCTCGCGGTGATGCGCGAGCCCGAGCAGTCGTATTACCTGCGCGAAGAGCGGATGGGCTGGATCCTGGGTCCGTACGAGGCCGGTGCGCCCGCGCGCTTCGCCGACGGCGTGCCGTCGTGGTTCGGCAAGAGCCTGTTCGACGGCGACCTCGAGCGGCTCATCCCGCACATCGAAGGCGCGCAGCGGCGCGTGCCCGCGCTCGCGAACTGCGGCATTAAGGACATCGTCAACGGGCCCATTTCCTACACGCCGGACGGCAGCGCGCTGATCGGGCCGGCCTGGGGGCTGCCGAACGTCTGGCTCAACGAGGGCCACAGCTTCGGCATCACCGCGGCGGGCGGCGCCGGCTGGCAGCTTGCGGAATGGATCGTCGAAGGCGAGCCGGGCATCGACCTGCTCGCGGTCGATCCGCGGCGCTTCGGTCCCTACGCCAGCAAGCGCTACGTCGTGCAGAAGAACGAGGAGACCTACCGCAACGTCTTCACGATCCATTACCCGGACGAAGAGCGGCCCGACGCGAGACCCGCAAAGACGAGTCCCGTCTACGACAGGCTGAAGCACATGGGCGCCGTGTTCGGCCAGCGCTACGGCTGGGAGCGCGCCAACTGGTTTGCGCCGAAGGGCGTGGAGGCGAAAGACGACTGGAGCTTCCGCCGCACCAACTGGTTCGAGCACGTCGGCAACGAGTGCCGGGGCCTGCGGGAGCGCGTGGGCGTCATCGACCTCACGCCCTTTACCAAGCACGTCGTCGAGGGACCGGGCGCGGAAGCCTGGCTCGACGGGCTCGTCGCAAACAAGGTACCTGCGAAGACCGGGCGCATGGCGCTCGCGCACGCGCTGACGAAGCGCGGCGGCATCCGCTCCGAGTTCACGATCACCAAGCTTGCCGAGGAGCGCTTCTACGTGGTGAGCGCGGGCGCCGCCGAGCGCTACGACACCGACCTCCTGCACAAGTGCCTGCCGGCCGATGGCGGGGTAGCGCTCGCGAACGTGACGACCTCGCGCGGCTGCTTCGTCCTCGCGGGCCCGCGCTCGCGCGAGGTGCTCGCGAAACTTACCGACACGGCGCTGGACAACGATTCCTTCCCCTGGCTCACAGGCCGAGTCGCGGAAATCGGTCTCGCGCCGGACGTGTTCCTGCTTCGGGTCAACTTCGTGGGCAGCCTCGGCTGGGAACTGCACTTTCCGATCGAGTACGCGCGTCACCTGTTCGTCGCCATCTTCACCGCCGGGGCGGAACACGGCATCGGCATGGCCGGCATGCGCGCGATGGAGTCGCTGCGCATGGAGAAGTCCTACCGCATGTGGGGCAGCGACCTGACGCGCGAGAACACGCCGCTGGAGGCGAGCCTCGACCGCTTCGTTAGGATGAGCAAGGGCGACTTCGCGGGCCGGGCCGCGCTCGAGCGCCAGCTCGCGGCCGGCGTGCCGAACCGGTTCGCCACGCTCGAGGTGCACGGCGTCGCCGATGCGGACCCGCTCGGCAACGAGCCCCTGTTCGACGGCAAGGGCCGCATGATCGGGCGCGCGACCTCCGGCTGCTACGGCCACGTGCTGGGCAAGAGCCTCGCGATCGGCTACGTGAAGCCGGAGTTCGCCGAGGTCGGCACGCGCATCGCGATCGAGATCCTCGGCGAGCGCAAGGAGGCGACGGTGCTGGTCGACTCGCCCTACGATCCGGAGAACCGGGACCTGAAGGCCTAGTGCCATGAAACTGTGCGTAGTTACCGCCGTTGCTGCGGCTGCATCGATCCTTGGCGTTCCCTGCGCGATCTCCCAGGACCGCGATCACGAGCATCCGGCTTCGCTGGGGACGGTGAACTTCCCCGTATCGTGCGCGCCCGAAGCGCAGCAGCGGTTCAATACGGCAGCGTCTCTCCTCTACTCCTTTTACTGGGAGAGGATCGACGCGGCGGTCGCGGACGTGCTCGAGGCCGATGCGGATTGCGCCATGGCGTATTGGGTGAAGGCCGTCGCGAGCCTCGACAATGCGCTCGGCTCGCCGCCGACGCCGCAGAAGGAGCGGGAAGGCTGGGCGGCAGTGCAAAAAGCCCGCCAATTGGGCGCACCGACGGAGCGCGAGCGCGAGTACATCGGAGCCGTGGAAGTCGTCTTCAAGGACCACGACACGGTCCCCTTCAAGATGCGCGCGGCGGCCTATGAAAAGGCGCTCGAGCAGCTCTACCGGCATTACCCGGAGGACTCCGAGGCGGCCGTGCTGTACGCCTTCTGGCTGCAGGTGACCGCGGATCGCAACGACCAGACCTACGCGCAGCAGCTCAAGAGCGCGAAGATCCTGGAGAAGGTGTATGCCGCCCAGCCGCAGCATCCCGGCGCGGCACATTTCCTGATTCACGCGTACGACTTTCCGGCCATCGCCGCTCAGGGGCTGGATGCTGCGAGGCACTACGCGTCCATCGCCCCCGACTCGCCCCACGCCCTGCACATGCCGTCGCACATTTTCTCCCGCGTCGGGCAATGGCAGGATTCGATCGACAGCAATACCCGGTCACGCGCGGCGTCGAAGACGGACCGCGACGCCTATCACGCGCTCGACTACATGGTGTACGCGGCCCTGCAGCTCGGGCGGGACGCAGATGTGCGCGCATGGGTCGATTTCGTCACGACGGCGCCGAAGCCGAACGAGGAGACGCGCCAGATCGCCTACGCGGGCGCGGCGATTCCGGCGCGCTTTGCGCTCGAACGCGGAAAATGGGAGGACGCGGCGCAACTTCCGTTGCATCCGGCACCCGCCGACTTCGACTGGAGACCATTTCCTGAGGGCGAGGCGGTGAACGCCTATGCGCGCGGTCTCGGCGCGGCGCGGAACGGAAACGCCGGGGCGGCGAAGGCGGAGATCGCGCGGCTCACCAGGCTGCGTGCCGCGCTGACGGCCCAGAAGAAGGACTACTGGGTCGAGCAGGCAAACGTCCAGGTCGATGCGGTCACCGCATGGGTGGCCCGGGCAGAAGGACGCAACGGGGACGCGCTCGAGCTGATGCGGGCAGCTGCCGACCGGGAAGACCGGACCGAAGAGCACATCATGATGCCCGGCCGGGTCATCCCGGTGCGAGAAATGCTCGGCGAACTGCTGCTCGACCTCGGGCAACCCGCCCTGGCCGTGAGCGCCTTCGAGCAATCCCTGCAGGCGGATCCCAACCGCCTCCGGAGTCTCTACGGCGCCGCGCGTTCGGCCGAACTGTCGGGCGACCGGAAAAAGGCGGCGCGGTTCTACTCGCAACTCCTTCGGCAGGCCGGTTCGCAGGCGTCGGATCGCGAGGAGCTCAGGCATGCGAGGACTTTCGTTGCCAAGACTTGAGCGGCGCCCGGAGTGAAGCGGCAATCCTGGTCCGGACTCAGCCTGCTGTGGCGCAGCCTCGGCAGGCACCAGGGGTGGCGCGAGCAGTGGCGCAAGCCCGAGCCGAAGCCTGCCTATGACGCGGTGGTCATCGGTGGGGGCGGCCACGGGCTCGGCACGGCGTACTACCTCGCCGCCGAGCACGGCCTCACGAACGTCGCGGTCGTCGAGAAGGGCTGGATCGGCGGCGGCAACACGGGCCGCAACACGACGATCATCCGCTCGAACTACCTGTTCGACGAAAGCATCTCGATTTATGACCACGCCCTGAAGATGTGGAAGGGCCTGTCGCAGGACCTGAACTACAACGTCATGTACTCGCCGCGCGGCGTCATGATGCTCGCGCACAGCGTGCACGACGCGCAGGTCCTGAAGCGGATCGTGCACGCGAACCGCGCG
>DATMEC010000135.1:0-3758 GCA_035557125.1 Steroidobacteraceae bacterium | reverse complement strand
TGGTGCTCTCGCGCGTGGAGAAGCTCGGGCGCGACGACCGGCAGACGCTGCTCGCGGCGTCGGTGCTGGGCCTTCGCTTTCCGCGCGAGGCGCTCGCGGCCATGCCGGGGGGATCGCGCGGCGCGCCGGACCGGCTCGTCGCGGAAGGCCTGCTCGCGCACGAGGGCGACGAGATCGCGTTTGCGCACGCGCTCATGCGCGAGGCCGTGTACGGCTCGCTCCTGAAGTCGCGGCGCCGCGAGCTGCACGCGGGTGCCGCCGCCTGGTACGCCAGCCGCGACCCGGGGGTGCGCGCCGGCCATCTCGCGGAAGCCGGCGATCCGGGCGCCGCTCGAGCCTTCGTCGAGGCGGCGGTGGCCGAGGCGGATTCGCTCCGCCTCGACCGCGCGCTCGAGTTCGCCGCCCGTGCCTGCCAGCTCGCGCGCGAACCCGTGGATCTCTGCCTCGCGCGCTGCGTGCTCGGCGAGCTGCAGACCCGCACCGGCCACACGCACGATGCGATTGCGACGCTGCGCGAGGTCATCGACCTGCGGCCGGACCCGCTCATCGAGGCTCGCGCGCGACTCGCGCTGGCGAACGCGCTCCGGATCCTCGATCGCTACGACGAGGCGCTGGCCGCGCTCGAGCGCGCCGAGGCGGTGCTGGCGGGACTCGATCGCCCGGAGCTGATGGCGCGGATCTGGGGGTTGCGCGGCAACATCCGTTTCCCGCGCGGCGAGATCGAGGCCTGCCTGATGGCGCACGAGAGCGCACTGGCCTGGGCGCGGCGCGCCGGCTCGCCGGTCGACGAGGCGCGGGCATTCGGCGGCGTCGGCGACGCGCTGTACCAGCGGGGCCGCATGCAGAGCGCGCGCGACCACTTCCGGCAGTGCGTCGCCGAGGCGCGCAAGCACGGCGCGGTCGGCCTTGCGCTCTCGAACGCGCCAATGCTGGCGCTGACGCGCGCAGTCTGTGGCGAGGTACGCGAGGCGCTCGAGGACTGCACGGCGATCGTCGCCGAGGCGATGCGCTTCGGCGACCCGCGCTCCGAGCTGTTGACGCGCGACATCGAGGCGATGATCTCGCTGTACCGCGCCGACTACGAGCGCATGCGACGCGCCTGCGACCGCGGGCTCGTGCTCGCGCGGCAACTCGGCGCGCGCCGTTTCGAGGCGGAGCTGATGACGCTGCAGGGGCATGCGATCGGCGAGCTGGGCGGCGCCCCGGATGCGCAGGTGTTGCTGCAGCGCGCCTCCGCGCTCGCGCTCGAGGTCGCGCGCACGTATTGCGGGCCGTGGTGCCTCGGCATCCAGGCGCTGCACACGCCGAACGTGGATCGCGCGCGCGAGCTGCTCGCGCAGGGCGAGGCGCTGCTGGCGGACGGCTGCGTGAGCCACAATCACCTGGAGTTCCGCCGCGCGGCGATGGAGTTCGGCCTGCGGCACGGCGACATCCGCGAGACGCGCCGACACGCGGCGGCACTCGCGGCCTATACGGCGGGCGAACCGCTTGCCTGGAGCAGCCTCGTCATCGCGCGGGCCGAGTACCTCGCCGACCGCGTGGAAAGCCCGGATCGCGCCGACCTCGTTGCGCGCCGCGCCGCGCTGGTCCGCGACGTCGAGGCTGCCGACTTCGCCTGGCTCCTCCGCGGGCTCTGAAGGGGACGCGCACCTTCACATTCGTGAAGGTGCGCGTCCCCTTCAGAGCGCCGCAGCGACGACACGGTCTTCGAAGCCGGTTTCCCGCATCCAGGCACGGATCTCGACAACCGCGGAGGCATCGGCCGCCGCGATCGCGGCCGCGGCATACATGCGAAGGTCCGGCGTGTCCTTCTGGGTCTCGAAGTTGAGGCGGGCAAGACGCAGTGCCGCGACCGCGTCGCCTTCGACATAGAGCGCGAGTTGCGCCTCCTCGCGCAGGTGCGGCGGCACGCCGTCGCTGCGATCGGCCTCCAGCAGCACCGACAATTCGCGCAGGCTCGTCAATGCATCCGCATCCGCCAACGCCTTTGCCGCGCGCAACCGGATGACGAGCCGCGCAGGTGATGGATCCGGCGCCTGTGCGAGCTCGAGGGCGCGCGCCGCCTCGCCGCGCTCGAGCAGCAATCCCGCGAGACGGGTGCGCGCCTCCTCGTGGCTCGGGTCGAGCCTGAAAGCGCGCTCGTGCAACTCGAGGCCCGCCGCGAAGTCGCCGGCACGCAACGCAAGGTCCGCCTCCGTGAGCAGGTGCCAGCGCGCCAGTTCCACTTCCGACTCCTGCGGAGCGCCCAGCGCCGCGACCATCCGCCGCGCGCGATCGACCGAGCCCGGCCCGGTGAGCGCGGATGCGAGGCAGACCGTGCCGGCATCCAATGCGCCGGCAGACATCACCAGCTTGCAGTCACCCTGCGCCCGTTCGTACTCACCCGCGAGCAGGAAGAGATTGGCGCTCATCAGGCGCGCCTCGACATCCCGCGGATCGGCCGCGAGCAGGCGGTCGAGCTCGGCGCGCGCCTCGTCAAACTGGTGACGCGACTGCGCGTCGTCGGCTGCCAGGATGCCCGGACGCTCGGCATCCCGCGCGCGGTGCCTATGAGAGTCATGACCCACGGCGAGGCTCGCGTACAGCAAGGCGAAGGCGGCCGCGGCACATGCCGCGGCCGCCATACGCAGGCCGGAAAACAGGCCTGCGTCACCTGAGAGCCGCACCTTCAGCTCCCCGACCCCGGCAGCGGCGTTTGCAGGTACGGGAACGCCGTGTCGAAATCCGAGGCACTGACCGGCGCGCCGTCCGTGAAGGGCGCGAGGCCGACGGGCGCATTCGCGGGCTTGCAGAGGCCGAGATCGACGCTGTTGCCGCCGATCGTGAGCGGGTGGCACAGCCTGCCCATCACGACCCGCAAAGCGATGTCGACCACGTCGTCGCCCGGCCGCCGGCCGTTCGGGAAACCGGCGAGGTCGCCGCCGGCGACGCCGAACGTGTTCTGTTTCGAGGCCGGCGTTGCGGCGATCGCGGTGTTGAGGCGCACCATCTCGGAGGCCGTCACCTTGGCCTGCTGGTTGACGCCCTTGAACCCCGTCAGGAAGGCCGTCACCAGGTCGAGCCGCGGCAGGTTCGATGGCGCGAGGTTCGGGATGTTCGTCCCGAGCGTCGTGTTGACGGCGTCGCGGAACAGCACGTCGAGCAGTGCCGGCAGCGTCGGGTTCGTCACGTAAGTCGCGAACTGTGCATCCTTGCGGGGCTCGCTGGCGTTGAAGGCGTCCTTGTCGGGCAGTCCCACGACGACTTCGTTGACGAGCGGGTTCGAGAGGCGCGAGACCTGCACCCAGGGCCCGGTGCCGGTTTCGGGCTTGCTGCCGCCCGTCGGCGAGTTCGCAACGCGCGTCTTGCGCAGGGACGCCGCCGTCCATCCGCCCACCACGCCGCTCTTGCCGCGCGTGATGCATTTCGCGGGCAGCTCGAGCGCGAGCGTCGTGATGTTCTTGTCGGCGATGATGTCGTTCGCCGGGTCCTGCATGATCCCGCCCGGAAACGCGGCGCCGTCGACCGGCACGATGTTGACGAGGTCGAACACGCGGCCAAGGTTCACGGCAAAGGGCTCGTCGCGCTGGCCGACGAACACACGGCCGGGCATCGAGCACCCCGGAATCCGGATGTCGTAGATGAACGAGCGCGCGTAGTCCTCGTAGCCGGCCACGCTGCCGAAGGTCTTGGTGCCGACGAAGTCGTAGGGCTTGCCGAACCAGTCTTCGCCGCCCCCGCGCGTGACCGCCGCGGCCTCGCCGCTGCGGCGGTTGCCG
>DATMEC010000134.1:0-3057 GCA_035557125.1 Steroidobacteraceae bacterium | reverse complement strand
GCGGAATGGCAGAGCGACCTGCAGGTCGGCGCGAACCCTTTCTTCCGCACCGAGTTCTACCAGCCGATCGGCTACACGTCGAACTGGTTCGTCGTGCCGCGCCTGCTCGTCGAGCGGCAGAACTTCGACATCTTCGAGGGCGACCGGCGGCTCGCGACCTACCGCGTTTCCAGTAGCGAAGCCGAGTTTGACTTCGGCCGCGAGTTCGGCAGCTGGGGCGAGCTTCGCGGCGGCGTGATCTTCGGCGAAGGCAATCGCCACCTGCTGGTCGGCGATCCCGACGACCCGGCACTGCCGCCACGAACGCGCTTCGACCGCGGCGAGTTCATGACGAGCTTTTCCGTCGATCTGCTCGACGACGTGTACTTCCCGCGTGACGGCGAGCTGTTCACGCTGCAGTGGAACGGCCCGCGCCAGAGCCTCGGTGCCGACGTGAATGCGGACCGGGTCTCCTTCGACTGGACCCACGCACGTTCCCGTGGGCGAAACACGCTGGTCCTGTCGGCCGCGGGCGGCGCGCACGTGTCGGGGCCGACGAACCAGGTCCAGGACTTCTACACGCTCGGAGGGCTCTTCGACCTTTCGGGCCTCTCGCCGGAAGAGATCAGCGGGCCCCAGTTCGGCATCGCGCGCGCAATCCTGTACCGGCGCATCGGCAGCGAGCAGGAGGGCCTCTTCGACGTGCCGACTTACGTCGGCTTCTCGGTCGAACTCGGCAACGTCTGGCAGCGCCGCAGCGACGTGAGCGTGGACTCGGCCCTTGTCAATGGCGCCGCATTTCTCGGGTTCGACACGCTGTTCGGGCCGATCTACGTCGCTGCCGGCTTCGGCGAGGGCGGCGACCGCACGTTCTACCTGCTGCTCGGCCGCATCCGCTGACGCGGCTCAGGCCGTCGCGGAGACTTTCTCGTAGATGACGGTCGGCTCGTCGCCGCGCCGGGAATAAAGGTGGCGGGCCGACATGTCCGCCAGCGCCTCGTCGCGCTCGCGCTCGGTCGCGTACCAGTGGAGCTTATGCCATCCGGTACCGACGAGGCGCGTGAACGGATCGCGTGCACGCAGCCGCGCGCGGATGCCGTAGGGCCGCGCAGCCGGGGGCGGGGCATTGAGGTTGTGCTCGTGCGCGATCGCCATGCGCGCAATGCAAGGTCAGTTGCCGGGCGGTTCAGTGCCGGGTTCGGAGTCCGGCAACGGGTAGGTCTTGGCTTCGGCCGGGGGTGGGGCCGTTGCTGGATCGGTTTCCTTCGCGGCCTTTTCGTCGACGACTGCGGCCGCTGCGCCGCTCGTCAATTTCGTGACCTCCGCGACGAGCGTCGGCGCGGGCGGCGGCGGCGGCGTCTTGCTGGCGAGGATGGTCGCCGCGCTCGGTTCGCCGTAGAAGCGCTTGTTCGCCTTCTTCCAGATGAAAATGCCGTTGCCCTCGAGCGAAACGCCCGCAAAGAGCCCCTGCGACTTCGAGTAGGCGTAGACCTCGGCATCGAAGGTCACGCTGGTCGAGGCCATCGCCGTGCGGCCGACCGGGCCCGCCGCGACGGAGGCGTCCGCGCCGAGCGTCAGCTTGCCGTCGGTGATGCCCTCGACGCTCTCGCGCGTCGTCAGTACGAGCACGATGTCCGAGACCTGGCCGCCGGCCTGGAAGCCCCAGCTGCCGCCCCCCGACGAGACGAACACCGGGTTGCTCCAGCTGCGGTCTTCGTTGCGCACCATCATCACGCCATTGCCGAAGCGGGCGCCGAAGATGAGTCCGACTTTCACGTTGGCAGGCAGGATGACGATGCCTTCGGCGCGGGAGAGCAGGAGGTCGGGGATGCGGGTGTCGGGGATTCCCTGGAGCTCGCGCAACACCGTCAGCGACCGGTCGATCATCGTCTCCTCGTCGGACACGGCGTGTGCCGGCAGGGCGAGGAGGCTGGCCGCAAGCAGCGCGCCTAGGACTCTGGGAATCAGCTTCATGTTGTCATTCCTGTGCAGGGCCCACCCGGACTGACCGCGCGCAGGGCGACGGGTTCCAGGCGCGGCGGACGGGCGCTAGTGTAGCCGTTGTGCGACGGTCGGATCATCGTCCACACTGATGACGCCATGATGCCCCGTTTCTGCCTCGCGGTCATCCTGCTTCTCGCCGCCGTCGGGCCCGCGCGCGCCGACTGGCACGCGCGGGAAGAATCGATCATGGGCACGCGGATCGCGGTGGAAATCTGGCACGAGGACGCTGCCGCAGCGGAGGCCGCGATCGAGGCCGTAATCGCCGAGATGCACCGTATCGATGCGCTGATGTCGACGTACAAGCCGGAGAGCCAGGTCTCGCGGGTGAACCGCGAGGCGGCCGCCGGTCCCGTGACCGTGGAGCCGGAGCTGGCGCGGCTTGTCGCCCGGGCGCTCGAGTTCTCCGCGATGTCCGGCGGGGCCTTCGACATTACCTACGCGAGCGTCGGCTACCTGTATGACTACCGGGCCGGCAAGCACCCGAGCGACGCCGAGATCGCGGCTGCGCTGCCGGCCATCAACTGGCGACACGTGGTCGTGGACTCTTCCGCGTCGACGATCCGGTTCCTGCAGCCCGGGGTCCGCATCGACCTGGGGGGCATCGCGAAGGGCCATGCGGTCGACTCCTGCATCGCGCTCCTCGCGACGCGCGGCATCCGCAACGCGACCGTCACGGCGGGCGGCGACAGCCGGATCCTGGGCGACCGCCGCGGGCGGCCATGGATCGTCGGCATCCGCCACCCGGACGACCGCGAACGCGTGGTCGCGCGCATCCCGATCGAGGATGCGGCGATCTCCACCTCAGGCGACTACGAGCGGTTCTTCGACGAGGACGGCGTGCGCTACCACCACATCATCGACCCGAAGACGGGCAAGAGTCCGCACGGAGTGCGCAGCGTCACCATCATCGCGCCGACCTCGACCCTCGCCGAAGGACTCACGAAGAGTGTCTTCATCCTGGGGCCCGAGCGGGGCATGGCGCTCGTTGCCGAGCAGGCCGACGTCGACGCGGTGGTGGTCGCCGCGGAGGGGGAGGTGCTCTTCTCCAGCGGGTTGGCACCGCCGTGACGAGGA
>DATMEC010000133.1:0-20831 GCA_035557125.1 Steroidobacteraceae bacterium | reverse complement strand
CTGAGTGTCCGGGCCGCTCGTCCTGTCGGAGCGCCGGGGCGCGGTCGCGCTGCTGACGCTCAACCGGCCCGACAAGCTGAACGCGATCAACGTCCCGGTCATCGAGGCGCTGGATGCGGCGCTCGACGCGGCCGAGGCGGACGACGCCGTGCGCGCAATCGTCGTCGCGGGGGCCGGCCGCGCGTTCTCGGCCGGCTTCGACCTCGACATGGGCATGGGCGAAGGCAAGCCCCACCCGGCCGACGTTCGCCGCGCGCTCGAGAACGACTTCCGCCTGATCATGCGCTTCTGGGACTCGCCCAAGCCGACCGTCGCCGCCGTGCACGGCTATTGCCTCGGGAGCAGCCTCGAACTCGCCGTCGCCTGCGACATCACGATTGCCGCCGAGGACTGCCGCTTCGGCGAGCCCGAGGTGAAGTTCGGCAGCGGAATCGTCGCCCTCCTCCTGCCCTGGCTCGCGGGCCCGAAGGCAGCAAAGTACCTGCTGCTCACGGGCGAGGACCGCGCGACGGCCGCGGAGATGCAGGCGATCGGCCTCGTCAATCGCGTCGTGCCGGCCGCGGCCCTCCTCGACGAGGCGGTTGCGCTGGCCTCGCGCATCGCCGCCAATGATGCGCAGGCCGTGCGCCTCACCAAGCTCGCGATCAACCGCAGCCTCGACATCGGCGGCATGCGCCAGGCACTGCTCGCCGCGCTCGAGACCGACGTCGAAATCGAGACCCACGAGACCGCCGAGTCGCGCGAATTCAACGAAATACTGAAGAAGGACGGCGCCAAGGCGGCCATTGCCTGGCGCGCAGGGAGAAGTGCATGAGCAAGGCGACGAAACAGCTGCCCGACGAGCCGCGCAAGTTCCTGGAGAAGTACCCGGACACGCGGCAGCTCGAGCTCCTGCAGCCGGACATGCTCGGGATCCTGCGCGGCAAGCGCGTCGGACGCGACGAGTTCGACAAGCCCTTCACCGGCGGGTTGAACTTCTGCGGCGCGACCGTGCTGCTCGACGCGAAGGGCCTGACCTTCGACCGCATCGACAACGGCGGGCGCGACGGCGACCCCGACGCGATCTCGACGGCGGTGCCCGGTTCGCTCGCGCCCGTACCCTGGGCCCACGTGCCAACTGCGCAGGTGCTGCTCGCAATGGACGACTCGAAGGGCGGCCCCTTCTTCGCCGACCCGCGGCAGGTGCTGCGCCACGCGATGAAGCCGCTCGCCGAGATGGGACTCACGGCGGTCTGCGCGACCGAGCTCGAGTTCTACCTGCTCGAGCCGGGCGCCGGCGTGCCGACTCCGAAAGTCGGCTTCATACCGGGCACGCGCAAGGTCCAGTCCGGCCCGCAGTACGGGAGTATGGAAGACGTCGAGGAGGCTGACCCGTTCCTCGCTGACCTGTTCGAGACCTGCAAGGCGCAGAACATTCCCGCAGGCGCGACGCTCAAGGAGTTCTCGCCCGGCCAGTTCGAGATCAACCTGCACCACGTCGCCAATGCCGAGCTCGCCGCCGACCACGGCGTTCTGCTGAAGCGCGCGGTCAAGGCGGTGGCGCGCAAGCACGGCATGGCGGCGAGCTTCATGGCCAAGCCTTTCGCGGAATGGGCCGGCTGCAGCATGCACGTGCACATCAGCCTGGTGGATCTTGACGGCAAGAACATCTTCGCCGGCACGAGTCCCGATGGTCCCTTCGCGGACACCCTGCGCCACGCAATCGGCGGGCTCGCGAAGTCGATGCCGGAATCGATGGCGATCTTTGCGCCGACGGCGAACTCGTACCGCCGCTACCGGCCCGGCGTCTTCGTGCCGCTCGAACCCAACTGGGGACGCAACCATCGAGGTGTTGCGCTGCGCATCCCGATGTCGGGCGTCGAGGACACGCGGGTCGAACACCGGCCCGGCGGCTCGGACGGGAATCCTTATTTGGTCATTGCCGCGATTCTCGCGGGCGTGCACCACGGACTCACGAACAAGGTCGAGCCGGGACCGATGGTCGCCCAGGAATCGATCATCGACGAGAAGGTCGGCCTGCCGGTGCGCTGGTCAGTGGCGCTTGACGCCTTCGACGCCGGGAGGATCCTGCCGAAGTACCTCGGCGAGAAGTTTCACAGACTTTACGGAATCTGCCGGCGCGAGGAGGAAGAGCGGTTCCATTCGGAGATCAGCGACCGCGACTACGAATGGTACCTGCGGGCGGTCTAGAGGTCGCCAATCGCCTCGATGATCGCTGCCCGCAGGCCGTAACCGCCGTCGCCATTGGCGAAGATGAGAATCCCGGAGCCCTTGGCCGGATTGAACTGGCCGAAGGCCTTGAAGCCCGAACTGTTTGAGCCGGAGTGCTGGACGATGTCGCCTTCCGGCGTCACGTCCAAGCTCCAACCCAGCGCGCGGTACGCCGCGACGGG
Organism: Steroidobacteraceae bacterium; assembly: GCA_035557125.1. GTDB lineage: Bacteria > Pseudomonadota > Gammaproteobacteria > Steroidobacterales > Steroidobacteraceae > SCUD01. The sequence continues at coordinate 18,438 of DATMEC010000133.1, read as the reverse complement.
GCGCGCGAGGCCGGGCCGCGGATTCGAGTCGTCATCGTCCAGTCGCAGCTGCCGCTCCAGCATCAGCTCGATGCTCTCGCTCGTGAGCGCCCGATCGCCCAACAGTTCCGGATGCTGCAGCGTCAGCATCAGCCGGGCGAACTCGGTCGGCGTCGTATAGAGGGAATACGCGGCATTGGGCTCGCGATAGCGCGTCCGGTCCTTGAAGCTGCCGTCGTCGCGATGGCCGCTCGCAAGGTCCCGCTCGAGCGCTTCTGTCCAGACGAAGCTCGTGCGGACGAGGCCGAGCGGCGTGAACAGGCGCTCCTGCGCCAGCCTGTCGAGCGGCTCGTCAGTGATCGCCTCCACCACCCGCTGCAGAAAAAGGATGCCTTCGCCCGAGTACGTGTACTCCGAGCCTGGCGCGAACTCCAGCGTCAACGGGCCGCCCATCTCGGCGTAACCCGCGCGCCAGTTCGGCAGGCCCGTGCGGTGCGCAAGCGCCATGCGCGCCGTGATCCGGCGATGGTCTGGCTGGTCGGGCAGGTAGTCGCGCCCGAGGTAGGTGACCAGGGGCGTGTCGAGCTCCAGGCGTCCTTCCTGGACGAGCTGCATCGCGACGAGCGCCAGTACGGGCTTGGACATCGAGCAGGCCTCAAAGACCGTGTCGGTCGTCACGGCGTCGCTGGTCCGCGCATCGCTCACCCCGAAGGCCTGCGCCCAGGCGACTTCGCCGCGCTGGATGATCGCCATCGAAACGCCGGGCACATGCATCTCGCGCATCAGCACGGGGACATGCCGGTTCAGCCACGAGATATGCGCGGCGAGGCGTTCTTCGGACAGAGGAACCAGCGGGCGAATGCGCAGAATCGCATCCGCCGCGGCCAGCTGGACGGCGGCGGACGCATCCTGCAGCAACGGCATGATTTCCGGCACGGCGTCCCGGGCCGCGGGGCCGATGGCCGCGAACGTCGCGAGCGTCACACGGCGAATGTCGGGCTCCTCGTGCGTTAGCAGCGCTTTCAACGCCGGCACCGCGGGCGCCGCCCGGGACTGCAGCCGCGCCAAGGTGGCAAGACTCGCCTGCACCAGCCGTTCATCTTCCTGCGACAGCTGCCGGGCCAACTCGGGCAGAAAGGACTCGGGATCCGCCGTCGACTGAAAGAGCGCGACGGTGGCGGCCCAGCGCTGCTGCGCCGAACCTGTCGCCAGAACTTCCCTGATCGCGGGAAATGCCGCGGCGCCCATGTGGCCGAGCGCCCGTGCGGCCTCGCCGGCGACTGCGAGGTCCGCGGCATCCAATCGAGCGGCGTCAAAGTTCTGCGGGCCGGATTCAGCCCATGCCGGTGAGGCCGCAATCCACGCGAGGCACAGGACCCTAAAAGGGCTTATCGGGGGCAATCGGACACCTGCTCGGACAGTTCGACACTCGTCGTGCCGGGCGTCACGCGGCCAGGGCAGCAGCAAGACCAAGCAGGCCAGCGACCGTTGCACGCGTTCGAGCGGATGCGGCATGGCGAACTAGAGTGCAGTTCGCCCGGGACCGTGTAAAGGCGGTCGCGTCCCGCCCTCAGGAGGCCAGCGCCGCGTTGCTCTCCGCCATCGTCCCCTTTGCCGGCATCTCGACCTGCCGCGTGACCGGAATCCGCTCGCGGATCCAGTCCTGGAAGCCCGCGAGCACGACTTCCTTAGCGGACAGGATGCCCTGCGAGTAGGCGCCGGAGGCGAGTCCGCGCTGCACGGAGGCGGTCAGGACCTCGTCCTCGGCCTGAACGCGCGAGTTCAGCCGCGAGCACAGGAAGCGCGCCACCTTCATCTCGCGGCGATCGTCCGGGAAGCCGAACGAGCGCGCGCGGATCAGCGTGCGGCCTGCGCCGAGCGGCAGCACGTGGAAGAAATCCATCCACTCGGGATAGATGTCGAAGAACACGTTCGGGTACAGGCCGAAGTAGGTCCAGCGCCGGCGCATGTGCTCCGGCAGGTGTTCCATCACCGGCAGGAACTTCGCGTAGCCCTGCGCGCTCCACGAACGCAGCGGCTTCTCGCGCATGCGGTGCGAGAGCCGCATGGTACCGCCGGGGAAGTTCTCGCGGTCGTACTTCGACTCCATCAGCGCTGACAGGCCCGGATGGCCGATCGGGAAGTGATAGTCCTCGACGTAGTTCTCGACCACGTTCTTCCAGTCGATCGCGACCTCGTGGATCCAGGTCTCGTCGAGCGGGACCATCTGCTCGATCTTGTAGTGCGCGAGTTCCGCCACGTGCGGCGTCATGCGCTCGGCGACCGAGGGCTCGCCGCCGCGGAAGCGGACGAAGACCATGCCCATGAAGACCTCGAGCTCGATCGGCTTCAGGCCGTACTTCGAGCGGTCGAACTTGGGGAAGGTGTCGGGTGCGCTGACGCTGCGGTTGCGGCCATCGAGGTGATAGGTCCAGCCGTGGTACATGCAGGTCAGGAACTTGGCGCAACTGCCGCGATCACCCGACACCACCGCGTGAGCGCGGTGCGCACAGACATTGTGGAAGGCACGGATCTCGCCGTCGGTGCCGCGCACGACGAAGCCGCGGCGGCCGAAGAACTCGAAGCTGACGTAGTCGCCGGTCTCGGGCAGCTCGCTCTGGTGGCAGACCACCTGCCAGTTGGGCATAAACAAGTGTTCGCGCTCGAGCTCGTGGAACTCCTCGCTGTGGTACGCCCAGGCCGGTAGCGTCAGCTTGATCGCAGGGTCGTGCGCAACTTCGGGCCCCGGCTGCTTCGTGCGCGCGGACGCGACGGCCTCGATACGCGGCACGAGCCAGGGAAACACGCTGCAGAGATAGGCGCGGCACTGCCGGCGCGCGGCCTCGCGGTCGAAGCCGTCGCCCTCGAACAGGATCCCCTGCCACTGCTGGTCGATCAGGCCCATGAGCCCCTGGGCAACCGCTTCGGCATCCGGCCATGCCGAACCGTTGCCCCGCGAGGCAATGAGCCTTTTGCAGAGGTCTATGACCATCCGGCTCCAGGCCGAATCGCGCTCTCCGCAGATGCGCTGGTAGTCGCCGCGCGCCTTACTCTCGGAGAGGAAGGCATACCAGACCGCGATCTTGTGCGAGTCGGACAGTTCACGGCCGAGGCTCGCGTCCACGGTGCCGAGGAGCGCGCGCAGGTCGTCGGCCCCGGCCTCCTCCATCACGCGCGCCATGGCGCCCGCGAACTCTTCCGACACCTCGCGCAGCGTCGCGAGCAGCAGCGCTTCCTTGCTGCCGAAATGGAAGTTGATCGAGGCGGCCGTGTGCCCGGCGGCGCTCGCGATCTTCGCGGAAGTCAGCTCCGACAGACCGTGCTGCGAGATTGCGGCGACGGTCGCCTGGATCAGGTCGAGCTTGGAGCCGGTGGGGCGGACGTCGGTGCTGGGTTCGAGAATCGCGGCCATGCTAGCCTCTTCGCCGAATGCCCCACATTCTATCCCGCGCGGCCCGAGCGACTCAACGTTCATTTAGTTTACTGAATCGTGATTTAGTGCTTCGTAAACTACTGTTTTTATTGATAATCCTACCCGGCTCCGTTTATGGCATGGAAATTCAGACGGCCTGGATTTCGATGCCCGACGGCATCCGGCTTTCGGCCGACCTCTACCGGCCGACAGGCGGCCAGGCCGGCGAAAAACTCCCGGTCCTGCTCGAGTACCTGCCCTACCGCAAGCACGAGGCGCGAAGCCGCAACTGGCCGCTCTATTCTTACTTCGTGGAGCGCGGCTATGTCGTCGCGGCCGTCGACATCCGCGGCACTGGCAACAGCGAGGGCCGGCTGATCCCGCACGAGTATTCGGAGATCGAGCACAAGGACGGCGAGACCGTGATCGACTGGCTGTCGAAGCAGCCCTGGTCGAACGGCAGCGTCGGCATGTTCGGCATCTCCTGGGGCGGGTTCAATTCCATCCAGATGGCGGCGCGCAACATCCCCGCGCTCAAGGCGATCGTCGCGATCGACGCCACCGAGGACCTCTTCCAGGACGACGTGCATTACATGGACGGGATCATGCACCTCGATTCCTGGGAAATGAGCATGGACCTCGACAACGCGAGGCCCGGCGCGCCCGGTTACGTCGTTGACGACGCCAACTTCCGGAACCGTTTCGACAGCGAGCCGTGGATGCTCACGTACAAGAAGCAGCAACGCGACGGGCCATTCTGGGACCGCTCCTCGGTGCGCGACCGCTACGGTGACATCCGCATCCCGACCTTTCACATCGGCGGCTGGTACGACGGTTACCGCGACAGCGTCCCGCGCATGCTCGAGCACGTGAAGAACGCGCCGGTGAAGGCGATCATGGGCGCCTGGCACCACACCTGGCCGAACGAGCCATATCCCGGCCCCGGCATGGAATGGCGCCACGAGGCCGTACGCTGGTTTGACCAGTTCCTGAAGGGCGAGGACACCGGCATCCTTGACGAGCCGCGCTTCGCGGTGTTCGTGCGCGACTGGCATCCGCCGGGCCCGCATCTCGAGAACGCGCCCGGCCGCTGGCGCTACGAGGACGGCTGGCCGATCGCGCGGATCCGCAACCGGATCCTGTATCCGCAGCCGAACCATACGCTGGCCGCAGAATCGCCGGCAGCGACGGCACACGCACTCCGCTACATTCCTTCAACCGGCTTCGAGGCCGGCGGGCCCGTCATGTGGTGGGGCGACGTCGCGCACGACCAGCGCGGCACCGACGCGTTCAGCCTCGTCTATGACAGCGGCCCGCTCGAGGAAGACCTCGAAATCCTCGGATTCCCGCACGCGATCCTTACCGTGGCCGCGAACGCGACCCGCGCGAACTGGATCGCGCGGCTCTCGGACATCGCGCCGGACGGCACGGTGACGCAGGTTGCGGGTTCCGCCATGAACGGGACGCACCGGATCTCCGCGCGCGACCCGAAGGCCCTCGTGCCCGGCGAGCCGTTCGAGCTCGACGTCGAGATGCATTTCACCTCGTGGGTGTTCCCGAAGGGACACCGCATCCGGCTCGCGGTCAACAATGCGATGTGGCCGATGCTGTGGCCGACGCCGGAGCCCATGACGACGGAACTGAGGCTCGGCGGCTCGCGGCTGACGCTGCCGGTCGTGCCCTACGAGAAACGTCCCGTTCCAAACTATCTGCCGCCCGCGCAGGACCCGGTGTTCGCCGGCGTCGAGTCGATCGAGGGCGGCACCACCTCCGGCTACGGTGAGATATCGTCCGTAGACCGCAATCCGCAGACCGGCACCGTGGTCGCGAAGGCGACCAACGGTTCCGGCACGCGCTATCCGTGGGGCACGGAGAAGTCTTTCGAAACGATCCGCTACGAAATCAACGACAGCGCGCCAGCCGATGCCAAGGTCACCGGCACCCACCGCATGGAGGTCGAGCTGCCCGGCCGCACGCTCGTCTGGGACGCGGAGTTGACGTTTCGCAGCGATCGGGACAATTTCTTCTACAGTTACCGCCGGCGGCTCTCCGAGAACGGCAAGCCGGTCCGCGAGAAGACCTGGAACCAAACCATACCTAGGGATTACCAATGATGAAGTACACGGTCGGAATTCTCCTGTCCGCGGCTGTAGCCGCGGGCTGTGCGCGCGAGGCGTCGCAACAGGCCGTCGAGAAGAAGTCGGCGGTCGCGGACCTCGCGCTCCGCAACGGCGCGATCTATACCGTGGACGGCGCCCGCAGCTGGGCCGAGACGATCGCGATCGACGGCGGACGCATCGTCTACGTCGGCAACGATGCCGGCGCGAAGGACTATGTCGGACCGCAGACGCAGGTCGTGGACCTGAAGGGCCGCATGGTCCTGCCGGGGATGCAGGACGCGCACGTGCACCCGATCTCGGGCGGCATCGAGGCGAACGGCTGCGACCTGAACGCGGCCACGACGGTCGAGGAGTACGTCGCCATCATCAAGAAGTACGCCGACGCGCACCCCGACTCTACCTGGATCAAGGGCGGCGGCTGGCTGATGTCCGCGTTCGGCCCAGGCGCACTCGCACGCAAGGAACTGATCGACGCGGTCGTGCCCGACCGGCCGGTCATCCTCTGGAGCCGCGACGGCCACACGACCTGGGTCAACAGCAAGGCGCTCGAGCTGGCGGGCGTCACCAAGGACACAAAGGACCCGCCGGACGGCCGGATCGACCGCGATCCGAAGACCGGCGAGCCGAGCGGCAGCCTGCAGGAAGGCGCGAGCAGCCTCGTCGCCGACAAGGCGCCGCCGGACACGGACGCGACGCGCGACGCGGGCCTGCGCTACGCCATCAAGATGCTGAACCGGTTCGGCATCACCGGCGTGCAGGACGCCTCGGTCAACGAGGAGGACCTCAAGACCTACCATCGCCTGGACGAGGCCGGCGAGCTTTCGCTGCGCGTCGTCGGTTCCATCTGGTGGGAACGCGACCAGGGACTCGAGCAGGTCGACGCCATCAAGAACCTGCGCAGCGAATACACGCGGGGCCGCATCGACGCAGGCACAGTCAAGATCATGCAGGACGGCGTGATGGAGAATTACACGGCCGTCGTGCTGGAGCCCTACAAGCTGAAGGGCCAGAAGGACGTCCGCGGCATCCCGATGGTCGAGCCGGAACTGCTGAAGAAGGCGGTCACGCAGCTCGATGCCGAAGGGTTCCAGGTGCACTTCCACGCGATCGGCGACGGCGCGGTGCGCCAGTCGCTGGATGCCGTCGAGGCGGCACGCGCCGCGAACGGCGACCTCGGTCACCGGCACCATATCTCGCACATCCAGGTGATCCATCCCGACGACCAGCCGCGATTCCGCAAGCTTGGCGTGGTCGCGAACTTCCAGCCGCTCTGGGCCTACGCCGACGCCTACATCACGGACCTGACGCTGCCCTTCATCAGCAAGGAGACGGCGTCGTACATGTACCCGATCGCGAGCATGGAGAAGAGCGGCGCGGTCGTCGCCTTCGGCAGCGACTGGTCGGTGTCGTCCGCGAACCCGTTCGAGGAGATGGAGACCGCGATCACGCGCATGGGCGCGCTCGGCGACACGAAGAAGCCGTGGATGCCGGAAGAGCGGATCGGCCTGCCCGAGGCGCTCGCCGCGTTCACCATCAACGCGGCCTATACCAACCGCGACGACGCCAACACGGGCTCGCTGGAAGTCGGCAAGCGTGCGAACCTCGCCGTGCTCGACAGGAATCTCTTCGACATCCCGCCGACGGAGATCTCGGACACGCAGGTGCTGGTGACGATGTTCGAGGGCAAGGCGGTGCACGGAAACCTGGGAGACCTCTGATGAAGACGCCACGCCATCGCATCGACCCGCAAGGCCGCCGGCTGCCGATCAAGCTCGATTCCACCAGCAACGGCGAGTTCCTGCCGGTGCCGCTCTCACGGGCGAACCGGCACGCCAACCACCTCGCCCAGGAAGCCGCGGATTCGAACGCGAGCCGACTCGCGATGGGCCGTCGCGACTTCCTGCTCTCGACCTGCGGCGCGGCGAGCACGCTGCTCGCTTTCAACGCCGCCAACGCCGCGGCCGGCCGCTCCGGCGGGTTCTTCGACCTGCCGGCCGTCGCAGCCACGGAACCCGCGGCCGCTGCCGCGAGGCTCGAGACCGGCGAGTTCATCTTCGACGTGCAAGGGCACTACGTGGACCCCACGGCGGCCTGGCTCAAGGTCGCGCCCGAATCGGCCTTCAGCTGGTCCCCGAAAGCCGGCTGCGCGCTGGCCGACGGCAAGACGCCGCGCAGCCACCTCGCCTGCCTGACGTCCGAGGAATTCGTGAAGGACGTGTTCCTCGACAGCGACACGGACATGATGGTGCTGTCGTTCGTGCCGTCGCGCCGCGAGGCCTCGCCGCTCGAGATCGAGTCCGCGGACAACGTGCGCCGCATCGTCGACCGCATGGAGGGCAATCACCGGCTGATGATCCACGGCCGCGTCAACCCGAACCAGCCGGGCGACCTCGAGGACATGCCGCGGCTCAAGGAGAAGTTCGGCATCTGCGCGTGGAAGACTTACACGCAGTGGGGACCGGACGGGAACGGCTTCTACCTCGACGACGAGGTCGGCATCCGCTTCGTCGAGGAGGCGCGGCGCCTCGGCGTCAAGGTCATCTGCGTGCACAAGGGCCTGCCGTTCGGGAAGCAGTCCTACGAGCACAGCCAGTGCCGCGACATCGGCCCGATCGCTAAGCGCTTCCCGGACGTCAGCTTCCTCATCTATCACTCCGGCTTCGTCTCCGAGGTCGAGGAAAAGCCCTACGGCCAGAATGCGGGTGGCGACGGCATCGACACCTTGATCCGGTCGCTCGAGGAGAGCGGCATCGAGCCGGGCGGAAACGTCTATGCGGAGCTCGGCAGCACCTGGCGGTTCCTGATGCGCGACCCCGAGCAGGCGGCGCACGGCGTCGGCAAGCTGCTGAAGCACTGCGGGCCGGACAATGTGCTGTGGGGCACGGACTCGATCTGGTACGGCTCGCCGCAGGACCAGATCCAGGCCTTCCGCGTCTTCCAGATTGCACCGGAGTTCCGCGAGAAGCACGGCTACCCGGAGATCACGCCGGAATTGCGCGCGAAGATCTTCGGCCTGAACGCGATGAGGCCTTACGGGATTTCCGCCGACGAGATGAAGCTGCGCGCGCGGCGTGACGCGGTCTCGGCAGAGCGTCTCGCCTACCGCGAGCGGCCCGAACCGCATTTCCAGACCCGCGGGCCGAAGACGCGGCGCGAGTTCCTGAACCTGCTCGGCTGGAACGGCGGCTCGCGCGCCTGAACCGAGACGAAGGCTCCGCGATGCGGCACGCACCGGTCTGGATCGCCGTCCTGCTGGCAGTGGCCGTGGGCGTCGGCTTAGCGCTCCACGAGCGCTCTTCGGAGCCGCTGGTCCTGCAGACGGGCACTGCGCTGCCCGAGCCACGCCCGCTGCCGCGATTCGCGCTATTAGACCAGGCCGGCCAGGCGTTCGACCGCGCGCGCTTCGAAGGCCGGTGGAGCCTGCTGTTCACGGGGTTCACGCACTGTCCCGACGTCTGCCCGACGACGCTCGCCCGGATGGCGGAACTGCGCCGGCTCGTCGGGCGCGACGACCTGCAGTTTGTATTCGTCAGTGTGGACCCCGAGCGCGACACGCCCGCGGCCGTCAGACGCTATCTCGCGCACTTCGACCCGGCGCTGGTCGGCGCGACCGGCGCGCGCGCGGAAATGGAGCGGTTGACCGCGGGCCTCGGGCTTGCGCAGGTCCGCAATCCCGGCACCGGGGACGAATACACGGTGGATCATTCCACCGCTTTCGTCCTCATCGATCCCGAGGCGCGGCTGGCCGGCTACTTTTCCGCACCGCACGAGCGCGATGCGCTCGCGGCCGACCTCGCCGCGCTTCCCGGAACGTGAACTCTGGCCGGTTTCGGACCCCTTCGACCTGCGACATAACGCCCACTTCGGGCCGATCGGGAGTACGGCCACCATTGATCGAAGCTCTAATGTCGTGCTGCCAGCCCGGCAGTTCGGGGAAAATCGGTGACCTGGGAGCAGTTACGTCATCTCCACAGGGATCCCAGAGTCGTTTCACTGTGGCTCAGGTGGTTCGGACCCGTGTTGCGCTGGTTGCAACCGGGCCTGCGTCGCTGGCTGCTCGGGCTGGGCGCGCTGGTCGTCGCGGTGCGCGAGCCGGTCGCGATGCTGCGCAGGAGCGGCGGGGACAATGGCATCCCCTTCGATCACGCAACCATGCTGCTGGTCGCGGCAGTCATGTTTGCTTATGCGGTTTGCTGCTACCTGCTTGCGCGTCGTTTCGAATCGCTGCCTGCCTCCGTGCGGCGGCATCCCCTCGTATTTCTCCACGCGACATTCTGGGTCCTGCTGGTGGTCCTGTGGATCGGGCCTGCGCATTCGGCGAGCTTCCGGGTGCTGACTGGCTGTGCCATTGTCATGCCGTTCCTGCTCTGGCGACTGAGTTACCTGGCGCTGACCGCACAGCGCGGCAAGCTGGCGGGCACCGGTCCGCAGGATCACGCACTCTACATTTGGCCGGTGTGGGGCGGTTCTGACACACCCTATGGCAAGGGAATCGACTACCTGAAGTCGACCGAGGCCGGCGACGCGGAATCGCTGGCGCGCTCCCAGCTTGCCGGCCTGAAGCTGCTCGTGCTCGCTTTCATTTTCCGCGCGGCGGTCAAGCTCATCAACGGCGTGGTATACGGCGCCGACAACGCCTTCCGCGACGCCCTCGGCGGCGTGACGCTCGGTCTGCCCACCGTGGACGCGCTGCTGGCCGCGCAGGCTGGCACGCACGCCGTCTGGGGCAGCTGGCTCTCGATCTATTTCGACCTCGTCCTGCGGGTTCTCAAGCTCGCCGCTTACGGCCACGTCGTGGTCGGTTGCCTGCGCCTCTTCGGGTTCAACGTGTTCCGCAACACGTACAAACCGCTGCTCGCCGAATCCATCATCGAATTCTGGAATCGCTACTACTACTATTTCAAGGAGTTGCTGGTCCATTTCTTCTTCTTTCCAGCATTCGTCCGGTACTTCAGGAACAGCCCGCGCCTGCGGCTCTTCTGCGCCGTGTTCGCCTCCGCGTTCCTCGGCAACCTTTATTACCATGCGATCCAGGACGAGTCCCTGGTTCGCGGCGACTGGCAGCAGCTTGCACACATGCTGATTCCGCGGGTGAACTACTGCTTCCTGCTGGCGCTCGGAATCTTCGTTTCGATGCGGCGCGAGCAGCGACATTCAGGGACGCGGGCCGAGCGACGCTGGCCCCGCAGGGCGCTCGCGATCTTTGGCGTGTGGACGTTCTTTGCGTTCATTCAGCTGTTCCACGATGGAGATCCGACACTTCTCGAACGCGTCGAATTCATCCTGGCACTGTTCGGGATCGGCCGGGCCTGAGACAGGAGCGAGAAACGTGCCGATAGGACTCGACGTCGGAACCCTTGCGGAACCATTCAGCGGCCGCCGCTGGGATCGCACGGAAATGCACCGGCAGACCGGCCTGCGCATCGGCCGGTTTCAGGGCCTCGGACTTGCCGAGGGCGATCGCGTGCTCGTGATGTTCGGAAATTGCCTCGAGTTTTTCGCCGAGCTGCTGGCGATCTGGAAGTGCGGCGCTTGCGCGATTCCCGTCGACTCCCGTCTCACCGCATTCGAAGTCCGCAACCTCTCGGCGACCGCCGACGCGAGGTTCGCCGTCGTCGACGCCGACACGCAGGCCGAGATCGTCGCAACGCTCGTGGAATCCGGCCTGGAAGCGCTCCTGACCACCGAGGTCGGGACGACGGAAGGGCTCGCGTGCAGCATCCGCCAGGATTCCGACGCGCTGATCCTGTTCACGTCGGGATCGACCGGCGACCCGAAGGGCGTGATTCACACCCATCGCTCGTTGGGCGCGCGCTGGATGGGACTTCGGGCCCACCTGCCCGAGGCGGCTTTCGCGCGCTCGCTGTGCATGTTGCCGACGCATTTCGGCCATGGATTGATCTGCAACTGCCTGTTCCCCTGGCTTTCCGGCAATGACCTCTACATCACGCCCTCGTTCCGCCCGGATCTCGTCACGCGCCTCGGCAGCGTGATCGACGAGCATCGAATCACCTTCATGTCGTCCGTTCCGCCGATCTGGAAGTTCGCCCTCAAGCTCGCCAAGCCGCCCCGCAACGGCAGCCTGCAACGCGTGCATGTCGGCTCGGCGCCGCTTTCCGCCAAGGCCTGGGACGACGTCCGTCGGTGGACCGGAACGCCCCAGGTGTGCAACGCCTACGGAATCACCGAGACCGGAAGCTGGGTCGCCGGCCTCGAGGACGCCGGTGCGCCGGCCGAGGACGGGTTGATCGGAACCGGCTGGGGCGCGATCGTCAAGGTGCTGCGGACCAGCGACACGGCGCAATCCCTCGCGCCGGACATGGAATGCAGGCGCGGCGAACCGGGCTACGTCTGGCTCAACACGCCCGCGCTGATGAAGGGCTATTTCCGGAGGGATGACCTCACCGCGAAGGCGGTCGTGGACGGCTGGTTCATGACCGGCGACGTCGGACGCATCGATGACCAGGGCCGGTTGATCCTGTGCGGCAGGGAGCGCGACGAGATCAACAAGGGCGGCATGAAGATCTACCCATCCGACATCGATGCCGTGGTGGAACGTTTCGCCGCTGCCAGCGACGTGTGTACGTTCGCAATGGACGACCCGATCTACGGGCAAGCCGCCGGCATGGCGGTCGTGCTGAGCGACACGGGCGATTCGACCGTTCGCGAGCTCTACGAGTGGATGAAGTCGCATCTCGCGGAGCACAAGATGCCGTCGCGCTGGTGGGTCGTCGACGCGATCCCGCGGACGTCGCGCGGGAAGATCAACCGGGACGCCGTGAAAGCGGCCTGCGAGCCGGGCGCCGCGCTGGACCTGCCGTCGATACTTGCGCGGGCGCCCCGCGCATGAGCGACACGCCGGTCCAGCGCCGCGAGGGATTGCTGCAGTTCCTGCGGAGCATCCAGCGGGCCGGCTTGCCGGTCGAACGCCTGGCGGACGACGCCCGCCTGGTGGAATCGGGGTTGATCGATTCGCTGGCCATCCTGCAGATCGTCACGTATCTCGAGTCCACGTATGGCCTCGATTTCTCGATGCGTGGCGTTTCGCCCGAGGACCTGGGGTCGATCGGCGGCATTCTCAGGCTCATCGAACTGGAGAAAGCATGAAACCCACCAGAATCGCGCGGCAGTCGCCCGGCAACCGCATGCGGGAGGCCGTCGCCGCACGCAGCATCATGCCGTTCATCGGCGTCTACGACGTGTTCTCGGCCTCGCTGGCCGGACGCCAGTTCGACTCGCTCTTCCTCAGCGGCTTTGGCTTCGCGGCCAGCCACTACGGCCTTCCGGACGTCGGCTTCATCACCTGGTCGGAAATGGTGTACTACGTCCAGCGCATCCGCACCGTACTGCCCGATCACCACATCCTGGTGGACATTGACGACGGCTACTGCGATGTCGAGGTCGCCTGCCACGTCGTCTCGATACTGGAGACTTCCGGGGCATCCGGCGTGGTGCTCGAGGACCAGGAACGCCCGCGGCGATGCGGCCATTTCGACGGCAAGCGGATCATGGCCCTGGATGACTATCTCGAGAAGCTGAACCGGGTGCTGGAAACGCGGCGCGACCTGTTCGTAGTCGCCCGCACGGACAGTTCGGATATGGCGGACATCGAGCGGCGCGTTCTGGCATTTGCCGAGGCGGGTGCGGATGCCGTGCTCGTCGACGGCCTCAAGAGCCTCGAGGCCGCCAGCCAGCTCACGAGGAAGATTCAGCAGCCGTTCTGCTTCAACCAGATTGCCGGCGGGAAGTCGCCCGCCTGCACGTTGACGGAACTCGGGCAGGCGGGCATCAAGCTGGTCATTTACAGCACGCCTTGCCTGTTCGCTGCGCAACCTGCCATCGAGAATGCGCTCAAGGCGATCCAGCAGGCCGACGGCTCGCTCGCAGACAGTCCGATCGGCGTCAAGGACTGCAACGAGGTCCTGCAGGAGAATCTCGCGCGCCGGACTTCCCCACAGATCATCGTTCGCCCGTCCGAGCGCAAACAGTAGGGCCGCCGCAGTGATCTCGGAAATCGTCGGCCATCGCCGGGCCATTGCACGCTATCTGGTGCTGGCCGCCTTGGTCCTGGCGCCTTTCGTGATCTGGATCCCGGCGCACAACGCAATCGCATTGCGGACAGCCTACGTCGCCCTGGCCGGGGCCCTGTGCGTCCTCGCGCTGGCGAGCCGAACCGCTTTCGTGATTGCCTGCCTGCTGCTGGTCCCGTCCGCACTGGTCCATCAACACGTGAGCCGGCACTGGGGCGACGGCCAACTCGACGCAAGATACGAGGCATTCTTCGAGTCGCCGCCCGGCGAGATCCGCGAATACTTGCAGAGCCACGTGGACGCGCTGGACATCGCCATGATCGCCGGCAGCTTCGCTTACCTTGGGCTACTGCTCTACTGGACCGTCACCAACGGCAACACGCCTCGACCGGTGAGCCGGCTTGCTGCCGTCCTCGTCATCACCGGGCTCGCGACGATCGGCAGCCTCCGGCTCGACCGCCGCCTCGGCCACTTCCCCCCGTATGAAGTTCTGGCCCAGCCTGCGAACGCGAAGCAACGCTACACACAACTGTCCTTGCGCAACGATCATCTGCGCAAGCACCCGTTGAGCCGCAAGGACTGCCGTCTGAGGTACGACAAGGTGGTCATCGTTTTCGGCGAATCCGCGTCCTCAGAACACATGAGCGTGTTCGGCTACCCGAAGCCGACGACGCCGTTCGCGTTGCGATCCGGAGCGCATGCCTTTGACGCGCTGTCGCCGTCAAACCAGACGCGGTACTCGCTGGGCATGATGCTGACCGGGGCTTCGCCGGGCTCGTTCGACAGCTTCTACAGCTCGCACAGCCTGGTCGGCGAGCTGCGAAGCTGCGGCCTGCGCACGCTGTGGATCTCGAACCAGGGCCGGCGGGGCCAGTACGACAGTTTCAGCACGTCAATCGCCCGCGAGGCAGACGAGCAGGTGTTCCTCAACGACTGGTCCTGGAAAAGCTCACAGCTCGACGGTGTGATCGTGCACGATCTCGCCGAGCGCGGCGCATACAGGAAATCGGGACAGGCGACCTTCATCCACCTGATCGGGTCGCACACGCAGTACAAACAGCGCGTGCCTGCCGGGTTCGGGGCCCAGCCGGCTGCGGACATCGTCTCGCAGTACGACAATACGATCCTGTACACGGACCGGATACTGTCCGATCTCTACGAAAGATTCTCCGGCGGGTCGCTGCTGTTCATCTACGTGTCCGACCACGGCCAGCTGGTGTCGGACGCCAAGTTCGGATCCGGGTCGCTGCCCGGCTACCAGGAGGAGTATCGGACGCCCCTGCTCATCTGGACCGATGACGAGGCAGCGATCGCGGCGCTGCGCGACTCGATCGGCGAGTCCCAGTTGAATCTCGAGTCCTTCGACGACGTCGTGCGATACCTGACGGGCTTGACGCCGACATTGCGGGTCTCAACCCGGGCAACCGTTTCGGTCCTGACACCCGAGTACGTCGTCGAATTCCCGGCACTCGAGTCGCTACCCGAGCGCTGACCTTGATCAGGTTTTTCCGAGCTCGACGTCGGCGTTAGCCCAGGCCTTTGCGAAGCGGTCCGTCGCTTCCTTGGCTTCCGCGTTCTTGTTCTGCGCCTTCAGCGCCTTTGCAAGCCCGTTCAGCGACCAGCCGTTCTCCGGGTTGCGCGCGAGTTCGTCGCGGAAGGCCTGCTCCGCCTCAACAGGCTTTTTCGCCTCGAGCAGCACGGTGCCGAGCGCGAGGCGCGACGGCCAGTTCCAGGCCGGAGGCTCGTCGTATGGGAGGGTGTCCTCGATCGTCACCGCGGTGTTGAGCGCGGCGATCGCCTCGTCGTACTTCTTCTCCGAACGCGCGATCTCGGCGGCCACGAAGCGCTCGGCGACCTGCACGCCGCCGATCAGTGAATAGCGGTCCCAGGCCAGCATCTTCTCGATGGCGGGATCCTTGGTCGCCGGCACGAGCGCCTCGTGAAATTTCCTGGCGTCGTCGACCCGGCCCTGGGCCACGGCCGCCATGGCCTGGCCGTAGTTCCACATCGCCTGCATGTAGGGCACGTCGTCGGCCGGCTTCGGCATCGCCGTGACCTCGTCCCACTTCCCGAACCGCACGGCCGCGTAGAGCGGCGTCAATGAGAAGTTCTGCATGGCCTCGAAGCCCGGCGTGCGCATCAGCTTCGGATCGCTCGTGCGCTCGCCCGTGTGGGCAGCCGCGGCCTGCGCAATCTCGCTCGCACCTTCCATCGTCGCCGCGAACCAGAGGAAGTGGTGGTTGTGCGGCACGTAGCCGAGCGGGTACACGCCCGGTCCCGGCTTGCAGATTGCGAGATAGCTGTCGTCCGCGACGATCGCCTTCTGGTTCGCGACGACGGCGTCGTGCCAACGGCCGACCCGCGCGTAGATGTGCGCGGGCATGTGCACGAGGTGGCCGGAACCCGGCAGCAGCTCGCGCAGCGTGTCCGCGGCCGCGACACCCTTGGCCGGGTCCGGCGAGGCTTCGACCGCGTGAACGTAAAGATGCAGAGCACCGGCGTGCTCGGGGTTGCGCGCGGTCACCGATCCGAGCGTCGAGACGACGTCGGCCGTATGGCCCTTCGGCTGGCCCGAGGCATCCCAGTAGTCCCAGGGCTGCAGGTCCATCATCGACTCCGCGTGAAGCGTCGCCGCGTCGAGATCGTCCGGGTACTTCGAGGCCAGCTCGCCCATCGCGGCCGCATAGGCCTCGTCGAGCGGGCGGCGGTCTTCCGGCGGGTTCTCGGCGTATCGCGCCGTCAGGGCCTTGATGAACGCCTGTTCCTTTTCCGTCGCCCCCGAGGCCGTGCGTTCTGCCCGCTGCAGGCGGTCCCAGGCTTTCGGGTTGTTGGCCGGGTCCATGGCCGCGTTCACGTGCGGTCCCAGGACGAGCGCGGCGCCCCACCAGCACATTGCGCAGTCCGGGTCGAGCTCGGCGGCTTTCAGGAACGAGCGCTCGGCAGCGTCGTGGTTGAAGCCGTAGGTCATCGCGAGTCCCTGGTCGAACCAGCGCTGGACGTCGGCATTCTTCACGGTGACCGGCATGCTGTAGTCGCCGAGTCCCTCGATGAGGGTGGCGCCGACCGGCGCGAGATCGGGCAACGCCGCCTCCCGCTTCGACTTGCCATACAGCCAGAATCCGACGGCAGCGACCGCGATGACGACGATCGCGAGCATCAGGTTGCGATTCATGAAATGTCCCCGGGTGCGAGAGGGCTCTGAAATACTCCGATTCGCCGCGAAATTCAATCCGGCGGCAGGTAGAATCCGGCTCATTCCCGGGGGACGCAATGAAAAATCCGTTCACATTCCGCCAGTTACTGCCGACGCTTGCCGCCTTCGCCATCCTGCTGCCTGCTGCCTCGTCTGCACAGTCCACGGCGGTGCCGGGGTACGACGGGCTTGTCGAGCTGTTCGAGGACTGGCGCGCGTTCGAACGGCCGCCGCCGAAGAACGGCGCGCCCGACTACACGGCCGACACCTTCGTCCGGCGTCATGCGGAACTCGGCGAGTACCGCAAGCGACTGGCAGCGATCGACACGCAGAACTGGCCCGTCGAGGCGCGCATCGACCACCGGCTCGTCGGCGCGGAGTTGGACGGTTTCGACTTCTACGTGCGCGTGCTGAAGCCCTGGGCGCGGGATCCCGCGTTCTACCAGACCGTCTGGGACGAACAGAGCGACACCCCGGCCCACGAAGGGACGGAGCATCACGCGATCATCGACGTCTGGAAGTACGAGTTCCCCCTGTCGCGGGACACCGAGGCGAAGCTCGCGAAGGCACTCGCGGTCATTCCGCCGCTCAATGACCAGGCCCGGGACAACCTGACTGGCAACGCGCGCGATCTCTGGGTCACCGGCGCAGGCACGATCCGCAAGCAGGTCGATTCCCTGGACGCGCTCGCGAAGAAGTCCGCAGGCAGCGGGCGGGCCCTCCAGGACGCGATCCGGGCGGCCCGCGAGTCCACCGTCGCATTCGCCGGCTGGCTGGACGGGCAGGCGCCGTCGAAGACCGGCCCGTCCGGGATCGGCCGCGCGAATTACACCTGGAGCCTGCAGAACGTCCACCTCGTGCCGATGACCTGGGACGAGGAGGTCATGCTGCTCAAGCGCGAGCTCGCCCGCACGCACGCCGCGCTCAAGCTCGAGGAGGAGCGCAATCGCGGATTGCCGGAATTGCCGGTCATCCAGACGCCGGAGGAGTACGAGCGGCGCGCGAACGCGGCCGTCACTCGCTACCTCGGGTTCCTCGATCGCAAGAAGCTCTATCCGATGCGCGCCAACATGGACCCGGCTCTGCGCGCGCAGCTCGGCGAGTACGTGCCGCTCGAGACGCGAAACTTCTTCGCGATCGCGACCCACTACGAGCCGCTCACGCTCTACACGCACTTCTACCACTGGTGGGACCTCGCGCGGATGCGCGACGAGCCGCACCCGAGCCCGATCCGCCGCGGCCCCCTCCTCTACAACATCTGGGACAGCCGCTCGGAAGGCATGGCGACCGCCATGGAAGAGCTGATGCTGAACGCGGGGCTGTTCGACGACCAGCCGCGCGCGCGCGAGATCGTCTGGATCATGCTCGCCCAGCGCGCGGCGCGCGGCCTCGCTTCGCTGTACGCGCACGCCAACATGTTCGACCTCCAGCAGGCCAAGGCCTTCCAGGTGGAGTGGACGCCGCGCGGCTGGATGCGCCCGGACCTCGACCTGCTCGGCTTCGAGCAGCAGCTCTACCTGCGCCAGCCCGGGTACGGCACGAGCTACGTGACGGGCAAGCACCTCCTCGAGGACCTGATCCGCCTGCGCGCGCAGCAGCTCGGCAAGGACTTCAGCATGCACCGGTTCTTCGACGAGGTGAACGCCGCGGGCATGATCCCGGTGCCGATGATCCGGTGGCAGATGCTCGGGCAGGTGGAAGAAC
>DATMEC010000132.1:0-2795 GCA_035557125.1 Steroidobacteraceae bacterium | reverse complement strand
TCATCCTGGGGTTCTTCGGGATATTCGTGCTCGGCGGGCTCACCGGCGTCATGGTCGCCGTCGTTCCCTATGACTGGCAGGTGCACGACACGTACTTCGTCGTCGCGCACCTTCATTATGTGTTGCTGGGCGGACTCGTCTTTCCCATGTTCGCGGCTATCTATTACTGGGCGCCGATGGTGAGCGGCCGCATGCTCTCGGAGCGGCTGGCGTGCTGGGCCTGCATACTCATGTTCGTCGGCGTGAATCTCACGTTCTTTCCAATGCACATTGCGGGCCTGCTCGGAATGCCGCGGCGCGTCTGGACCTACCTGCCCGGCCTCGGCTGGGAGCTTCCGAACCTGCTCGCCTCCGTCGGTGCGGCAGTGCTCGCGAGCGGCTTCGCCGTCGCCTTCGCTGACATCCTGCGGCGCGTACGGCTCGCCTCGCGCGTCAACGTCGATCCGTGGCACGCGCCGACCCTTGAATGGCTGCCTCTCGACAACTACGGGACCCGCAGCATTCCGCGCATCGAAAGCCGCGAGCCGCTCTGGGACAATCCCGGCCTGCGCCAGGAAGTCGACGCCGGGCAGCACTACCTGCCAGGACTCGTGACCGGCTCGCGGGAGACGATCGTCACCAGCCCACGAAGCGCGCGTCCCGAGTACATCCTGCGCCTGCCGGGGCCGAGCTGGCTTCCCTTCGTCGCGGGTGTCGGAACGGCGGCATTCTTCTTTCTCCTGACGCTGAAGCTCTTCGTCGCCGCGGGACTCGCGGCTGCAATCACGCTCTTCGGCATTCTGCGCTGGGCATGGGCGAGCGATCCGGCGCCGGGCGGCGAGCTGCACGATATCGGGGACGACATCCGCCTCCCCGACGCGATGACCGGCCCGCGCTCGCATGCGTGGTGGGCGATGATGGTGCTCCTCGTCGTCGACGGCGCGATCCTCGCGAGCCTGCTGTTCGGCTGGTTCTATCTCGCCGCCGGTGCCGCCGAGTGGCCGCCGGCCGGTGGCGCGGCGCCCGCAATCGGATTGTCGGCACTTGCCGCGCTCGGCTGGATCCTCGGAAGCGCCGCCATCGAGTACGCGAATCGCAAGCTTCGCGGTGGAAAACTCCGGGCGCTCGCGGCCATGGCTGCAATCGGAATTGCCCTGCTGATTGGCGCCTGCGCGATCATGGCGTGTGCGTTGGCGGCTTCGGGCGCGGAACCGACCGAGCATTCTTTCGGCGCATTGGCGCATACGTTGTTCTATTGGCAGGCGCTGCACACAACCGTCGCCGTGCTCATGGGCGTGTTCGTGCTTGCCCGCCTCTGGCGCGGCCTCGTCAATCCTCGCCGCCGTGCGACTTTCGATCACGCGCGTCTCTTTGCGCATTACACAGCAGCGCAAGGCCTGATCATCCTGCTGGCCTGGCAGGCTTGAATGTTCAATTCGTTGGTCTACGACGCAATGGATAAGCACGGGAGAAGCAACATGCACGCTTCGGCTACGGTCCGCTTCGCTGTCGTCGCCCTCATGCTGCCGGCCGCGGCCGCCGCGGACATCGACGTCGACATCGACGTATACGGAAGGCTCAACCTGACCCTGCAGAACTCCGATGAAGCCGTCGAGGAAAAGGTGGAGCTGCAGAACAACGCATCGCGCGTCGGTGTCAAGGGCGAGCACGAGCTGAAGGACGGCCTCAAGGTCGTCTACCAGCTCGAATGGGGCGTCGACCTCGACGACGAGGCCGATGGAACATTCACCGACCGCAACCAGTTCGTCGGCCTGGAAGGCAGCTTCGGCACGGTCAGGGTCGGGCGGCACGACACAGCGCTCAAGCAGGCGCAAGGCGACTTCGACCTGTTCGACGACCTCGAGGGTGACATTTCGAAGGTCTTCAATGGCGAGAACCGGCTCAACGACTACATCGGCTACGTCACGCCGACTTTTGCCGGCGGACTCAGCGCAACGGTTAACTTCTTTCCGGGCGAGGAGCCGGTCGCCGGAAACGACGGCGTGGCAGACGCGGCTTCATTGTCGCTCGGGTACGAGAGCGACCTCTTATACGCCGCCGTCGCGCACGATCGCGACGTCGACGGCGAGAATGTCGAGACGACCCGCCTCGTCGGCGGCTATACGCTCGGCCCTGCGCGGGTCATGCTGCTGTACCAGTTCACGGATGCCGACGGCGTGGACGAGGACGGATTCGGCGCATCAGTCGCCTGGACGTTCGGCGACAACGTCGCGAAGCTGCAATACCTGACGGCCGACATCTGGCGGATCGATCCACAACCTGATCCCCTCGCCAACAGGCTCGAGAACCTGCTTTCCGTGGGACTCGACCACAAGCTCGGCAAGGCCACGAGGCTGTTCGGGTTCTACACGACGGGTGATATCGGCGGGACGAGCGAGAACAACGACTACGTCGCCATCGGCTTCGAACACAACTTCTGACGCGACGAACTGCGCTCGTCAGCCTGCCGGCGTGACGCGCCAGACAGTGTTCGACAGGTCGTCCGCCACGATGAGCGCGCCGCGCGGATCCACGGTCACCCCGACGGGCCGGCCGCGGGTCATGCCGTCGCTGCCGCGGAACCCGTAGACGAAGTCGACCGGCGGGCCATCGGGTCGGCCGCCGCGGAACGGCACGAAAACCACCTTGTAGCCCACTGGGTCGCGGCGGTTCCAGCTACCGTGCTCGCCGACGAACACGCCGTCGGCGAACTCTTCACCCATCGCGGCGTTGGAAAACGCGACGCCGAGGGCCGCGACGTGCGATCCCAGGGCGTAATCCGGGCGGACTGCCGAGGCGACCTTCTCCGGGTCCAG
>DATMEC010000131.1:0-2910 GCA_035557125.1 Steroidobacteraceae bacterium | reverse complement strand
CGGTCGCCGCGCGGATCGCCTGCACCGGATCGGCGGTGCGTGCATCGACCGGGACGGCGCGGTGGCGCTTCGCGAGCGCGAGCTTCGCGGGATTGACGTCCACCGCGTAGACCTCGGCGGCGCCAAGTGCACGCGCGAGCTGGATCGCGGAGACTCCGAGCCCGCCGATGCCGAAGACCGCGACGGTGTCGCCCGCGCTGACGCGCGCCTTGCGCAGCGCATGCAGGGCGGTCGCCGAGGAGCACATCAGGATTGCGCCCTGCTCGAATGGGACAAAATCGGGAAGGGGGTGCGCGTTTCCCGCCGGCACGCGGACGAGGTCGGCGAAGCCGCCGTCCCGGTCCTTGCCGATCATCTGGCCGGTGGCGCAGAACTGTTCGCGACCGGCGCGGCAGTCGCGGCAGGTCCCGCAGGTGACGAGGTAGTGCAGGCACACGCGATCACCCTTGCGATGCGAGGTGACACGGGCGCCGACGGACTCGACGAGGCCCGCGACCTCGTGGCCGAGCGTGAGCGGGTGATTCGTCGAGCCGACGCCCGCGCGGTAGTGCGCATCGGAATGGCAGATTCCCGCGGCGCGCACGCGCACGAGCAGTTCACCCGCGTCCGGGGCGGGCGCGTCGAGCATCGCGTCAACGAGCTTTCGGCCCGGCGCCTCGAGGCGCACGGCGCGGTACTGTGGGCGGGAGTTGGGGGGCATCCGCCGATTCTACGGAGGGGACGCGCACCTTCATATTCGTGAAGGTGCGCGTCCCTTTCGCGAATATGAAGGTGCGCGTCCCCTTCGATTCGACGAAGCGGCTGCCGCCCGCGCCGGGCCGTTGCCCGCCGCAGGCCCGCCGTCAGCCCCCGTTCCTAGAATGGTGCAGGCAAGGGCGTTGCAACCCTTTGCGCCGTTGCCGCATCAGTTCCCTCGAGCAGGGAGGCCCGCGTGAACCTGACCGCAAGATCCCTAAAGAGCCCGATCGGCGTTGCCGTCGGCGTGGGCCTCATCATCGTGCTCGGGCTGGTCGCGCTTGTCCGCCTGCCCGTGCAGCTCTTCCCGGATATTGAAGAGCCGGCCATCACCATCTTCACCGGCTGGCGCGCGGCGGCGCCCACGGAGGTCGAGGCCGAGCTGATCGAGCCGCAGGAACAGGCGCTGCGCGGCCTCGCGGGCCTGCAGGAGATCCAGTCGTTCGCGAACGCGGGCGGCGCGTTCATCAACCTCGAGTTCGCGATCGGCACCGACATGGGCCGCACGCTCATCGACGTGATCGCGCGCATGAACCAGCTGCCGCCGCTGCCGCGCGACGCCGACGCGCCGCGCATCTCGCTCGGCGAGAACGGCGGCGGCGGGCCGAACGAAACCCTGTCCTGGTTCTTCGTGCAGCTAAAGCCGGGGACACCGGGCCCGGTGGAGAACTACCGGCGCGAGGTCGAGGACCTGATGCGCTCGCGCATCGAGTCGATCCCGGGCGTCGGCACGATCAACGTCAACGCCGGCGCGCCCGACGAGCTCCGCATCGAGTTCGACCCATACCGCGCGGCGGAGCTCGGCATCCCGATCCCGGCCATCGTCAGCGTCGCCGGCAGCGCCGACGACGTCTCCGGCGGTTTCGCCGAGCTCGGCCGGCGCCAGTACACGCTGCGCTTCGCCGGACGTTACCGGCCGGACGACCTCGGCGAGCTGGTGCTCGACTGGCGCGACGGCCGTCCCGTGCGCCTCGCCGACGTCGCGAAGATCTCGGTCGAACGCGGCGACCGCAACTCGCTCGCCCTGCAGAACAACAACCCGGCGATCGGCATCCAGATCCTGAAGGAGTCCGGCGCGGACGTGCTGGCGACGCTGAACGCCGTGAAGGAGGAGATCGGGGCGTTGCGCGAGGGCCCGCTCGCCGAGCTCGGCCTCGGCATCGAGCAGTCCTTCGATCCGTCGGTGTTCATCAACCAGGCGATCGGGCTCGTCACCGGCAACCTGATCGCGGGCGTGATCCTCGCAATCGGGGTGCTGTGGCTGTTCCTGCGACAGTTCCGCTCCACGCTGCTGGTCGGCATCGCGATCCCGGTCTCCGTGCTCGCCACCGTGCTGGTGATGCTGGTCACCGGGCACACGCTCAACGTCATCTCGATCGCCGGCATCGCCTTTGCCGTCGGCATGACGCTCGACGCCGCGACCATCGTGCTCGAGAGCATCCTCCAGCGCCGCGAGCGCGGCGCGTCCCCGGCGCAGGCTGCGCTCGAGGGCGCGACGCGCGTCTGGCCCGCGCTCTTCGCCTCGACGCTGACCACGGTGATCGTGTTCATCCCCGTGATCTTCATGAAGAACACCGAGGGGCAGCTCTTCGCCGACCTCGCGCTCACCATCTCGGTCGCGATCGCGGTCTCGCTGGTGATGGCGATGACGGTGCTGCCGGTTGCCGCCGCACGCTGGCTCAAGCCGACCGAGGCGACGCGCAAGGCCGCCGAATGGCCGCGCCGGCTCGGCGAGCGGATGGCCGCCCTCACCGACAGCCCGCGCCGGCGGCATCTGACGATCGGGCTCTGCCTCGTCGTGCCGGCCGTGCTGACCTGGCTGCTGCTGCCGCCGATCGACTACCTGCCGCCGGTGAAGCGCGACGCGATCGACGGCTTCTTCCAGTTCCCGCCCGGCATGAACATCGACGCGATCGAGGCCGAGGTCGTCGAGCCCATGGCAAAGCGGCTCGAGCCCTACATGGCGGGCGAGAAGGAGCCGCGGCTCAAGAACTACTACATCCTGATCTGGCCGAACGGCGGCGGCTCGATCGGCGTTCGACCGCTCGACCCCTCGAAGATCGACGAGCTTGGCAAGGTCGTGAACGAGGAGATCACCGCGGGTTTTCCCGACCTCAACGTGTTCGCGCAGCAGGGAAACCTGTTCGGTGGCTTCGGTGACGGCCGCAACATCGA
>DATMEC010000130.1:0-5348 GCA_035557125.1 Steroidobacteraceae bacterium | reverse complement strand
CGGAAGCGGGCGAGGTTCGGGATCTCGAACGAAAAGTCGGTCTCGAAGAACTCCTCGAACACCTTCCGCTGCTTGTCGTTCATGATGTCGTACACCATGCTGTGCACTTCCTTGTGCGTCAGCGGTGGCATGTTCACGCGCTTGACGTCGCCGTCCACGCGGATCATGGGCGGCACACCCGCGGACAGGTGGAGGTCGGACGCATTGTTCTTGACTGCAAAGGCCAAGAGTTGGGCAATGTCGACGGCCATCAGGTCTCCCTGTCTCGGTGCACGACACGAAGTCCCGGCACGCCGCATTTCGGTGCTCCGGGACCGGGGGCAGTATAGCCCTGACCGCAGCACACCAATATGTTAACCGCTCCGCAGAATCCCGCTGATGGGCTGGCCGCAGTGCGGAATCGCATCACGGTCGCCGCACGTGCGGCAGGCCGCGACCCGTCGTCCGTCACCCTGGTCGGCGTGTGCAAATCGCAGCCGATCGAGCGCGTGAGATCCGCCCTTGGCGCCGGGCTCGCCGACCTCGGCGAAAACTACCTGCAGGAGGCGCGCGCGCACTTCGCGGCGCTCGAGGGCGGCGACTTCCGGCGCCACTTCATCGGCGCGTTGCAGACGAACAAGACGCGCGAGGTCGCGGCGCACTTCGACTGGGTGCACACCGTCGACCGGACGCGCATCGCCGAGCGGCTGTCGGCGCAGCGCCCGGAACGGCTGCCCCCGCTCGCGGTGTGCATCCAGGTGCAGCTCGGCGGCGAATCGACGAAATCGGGAGTCGCGCCGCAGTCGCTCGCCGCGCTCGCGGGCGAAGTCGCGGCGCTGCCCGGGCTCTCGTTGCGCGGCCTCATGGCGCTGCCGCCGGCGGAGACCGGGGCCGCACGCCAGCGGCACTGGTTCGCGGAATTGCGCCGGCTGCTCGAGGGCCTGAACGCCGCGGGCCATCGCCTCGACACGCTGTCCATGGGCATGAGCGGCGACTTCGAAGCCGCGATCGCCGAAGGCGCCACCCACGTTCGCGTCGGCACGTCCATCTTCGGCGCGCGGCCGTGACCGCGGCGGGGCCGTCCCACTAGAATCGGCGGATGAACGCACTCTATTTCCTCGTCGACTCGGTCCTGACCTTCGCGGTTTACGCCTTCCTGCTGCGGGTCCTCCTGCAGCTCTCGCGCGCCGACTTCAGGAACCCGCTCGCGCAGGCGGTCCTCGCACTGACGAACTGGCTGGTGATGCCCCTGCGGCGGGTGCTGCCACCGGCGGGCCGCTTCGACACGGCGTCCTTCGTCGCGCTCGTCGTCGTCCAGCTCGTTGCGTCGCTGATACTGTTCCGCCTGCGGACCGGCGCCATGTTCCCCCTCGTGCCACTCGCCGTCACTGCGCTGCGCTCGCTCGCGCTCGCGACGCTCCTTCTCTACACGATCCTGATCTTCATCTACGCGGCGCTCTCCTTCATCGCCCCGGGCGCAAGCAGCCCGGCCACGGCGCTGCTCGCCTCGCTCTGCGAGCCGGTGCTGCGGCCACTCAGGCAGGTGCTGCCGGTCATCGGCGGCATCGACTTCTCGCCGCTGGTCGCGATCGTCGGCCTCACGGCCCTGCGCATCCTGCTGAGCGGCTAGCGATGCAGGACCGCGCATTCCATGCCGGGGCGTGGGTTTCCGGCAACAGACGTGCCTGGCCCGCGACGGCGGCGGCGCTCCTGCTCGCCGCAGGCTGCGGCGAAAGCCCGGAACCCGTGGCCGAAGCGACGCCCTACCTTGATCCCGGCTTTGTCGAGGCGGGCGGCTACCGGCTCCACTACGCACTCACGCCCGCGCGCGACTTGCCTTCTGCGATTGCGGGCAGTTACGGCATCTTGCAGAGACCCAATCTAGCCGTGCTGACGGTCGCGATCGCGCCGCGCGACGCGCCCGCGGGCCTCCCCATCGCCGGTGCGCAGGTCAAGGCGACGGCCGTCAGCCTCACCGGAGTGCGCGAGGCTCTCGTGCTCGAGCGTCGCAACGAGCCTGGCGCCGCGACCTGGATCGCGACGGTCGAAGTGCGCCATCGCGTGCCGCTCACGGTCGAGATCGAGGCGCGCGCGGCTCCCGATGGACCGATGCTGCGCGCCCGCTTGACACGGGAGTTCCGTCTCGAATGAAATCGCGACCCGCGCGCCGACCCTATAAAAACCGCTGCAAAACGCTGTCGACCCACTTATGCAGCGGGATTTTCCGTGGTATGGTGCGCGCCGGAATTCATTTGGCGGGATCGCCCCGTCGCTGACAGAACCACAGGAGACTACTCAATGGCGAAAAAGAATGCGGCTCCCACGAAGTCGCAGATCGTCGCGGCGGTCGCTGCCAAGACCGATCTCAGCAAGAAGCAGGTCAACGGCGTGCTCGAGTCGCTTGGCGACCAGATCAAGAAGTCGCTCAAGTCCAACGGCGTGTTCACGCTGCCGGGACTGTGCAAGATGCGCGTCGTGAAGAAGGCCGCCACCAAGGCGCGCGAGGGCGTCAACCCCTTCACGGGCGAGAAGATGACGATCAAGGCGAAGCCCGCCTCGAAGAAGGTGCGCATCCGCTCCCTCAAGAACCTCAACGAGATGGTGGGCTAAGACCCGAACCATCCGTTTTCGCGTTCGCAGGCGAACGGGGCGGCTGGTCCGCCCCGTTCGCTTTTCCGCTACTTTCAGCCGTTTTCCGCCGCCCGCGCCGCGAGCCAGCCGCCCAGCAGGGCCCTGAGCTCGGTCAGTCGACCGTGCATGAAATGCTCGGCGCCGGGAAGGATCCTGACTTCCGGTGCCGGCTCGAGCGCGCGGGTCCAGGCCTCCACGCGCTCGTGGTCGACGAGGTCGTCGGCGTCGCCCTGGGCGACGAACCAGGGACATCGCGGCACCGGCAACCGGGTGAAATCAAATCGCTGCACCGGCGGCGCGACGGTCACGAGCGCCGCGGCGTCGCGCGCCGTCGCGAGGCGATAGGCGACGTACCCGCCGAACGAGAATCCGAGCGACCACAGCCGCGCCGCGCCCGTCACCGTGCGCGCGTAGTTCGCGACCACGGCCGCGTCAGCGCTCTCGCCCTCGCCGTCGTCGTGCGTCCCCGCGCTTTTGCCGACACCGCGGAAGTTGAACCGCACCGTCGCGACGCGCTGGTCCTGGCAGGCGCGCGCCAGCGTGTGAACGACCTTGTTCTGCATCGTCCCGCCATAGAGTGGGTGCGGATGGCAGCAGACGGCGACGATGTCGCCGCGCGCCTCCGGCGGGCGCTCGACCATGGCCTCGATGGCGCCCGCGGGGCCGTCAAGCGAAACTCTTTCAACGATCGGTGCGACTGAACTCACGTCGTTACCGCAGGAGCCCGCGCGCGGTCAGCGCTTGTAGATGACGCCATCCTTCATGACGAAACTGACGCGCTCGAAGGCGTGGACGTCGTCGAACGGGTTGCCCGGCACGGCGACGATGTCGGCCACCTTCCCGGCCTCGATGCTGCCGAGACGGTCGTCGATCCCAAGGTACCGCGCCGGGACGATCGTCGCCGACTTGACCGCTTCCAACACCGGCATGCCCGCCTCGACCATGTAGCCGAACTCCTTGCCGTTGTCGCCATGCGCGCAGACGCCGCAGTCCGTGCCAAACATGATCTTGACCCCGGCTCTCCAGGCCTTGCCGAAGGTCTTCTGGATCTGGGGCCCGACCTCGAGCGCCTTGGGGCGCACGATCGCCGGGAAGTAGTTCGGGTCCTGGGCCTGGTCGTAGACCCAGCGGCCGGCGGAGATCGTCGGCACGTAGTGCGTTCCCTTCTCCTTCATCAGGCGGATTCCCTCGTCGTCGAGGAAGGTGCCGTGCTCGATTGAGTCGATGCCGTTCCTGACCGCCCGCCGGATCCCCTCGGCGCCGTGCGCGTGCGCGGCGACCTTCATGCCGTAGTCGTGGGCGGTCGAAATCAGGGCCTCGAGCTCCGCATCGGTGAATTGCGGGGCGCTGCCGGACTTCGCAATCGAGAGAACGCCGCCGGTCGCGGTGATCTTGATCGAGTCGGCGCCGTCTTTGTAGCGCTGGCGCACGGCCTCGCGGCAGCTATCTGCGCCATTGCAGACCGTATCGAGGCGCGGATCGTCGCTCGTGAGGAAGGGCCCGAAGGAATTGCTCGCGTCCGCGTGGCCGCCGCGCGTGCCGATGGAGCGCCCAGCGGTGAATATGCGCGGGCCGCGGACCTTGCCCGCGTCGATCGCGCGCTTGAGGGCGATCGAGGTGTTCCACTGGTCGCCGAGGTTGCGCACGGTCGTGAAGCCCGCGAGCAGCGTGCGCTCGGCGTAGACGACCGAATCGTAGGCGCGGTCGGATTCTCCCTTCTTGACGCTGTCGATCTCGCTGGTGCGGCTGTGCTCCGAAGTCAGGTGGACGTGCATGTCCATGAAGCCGGGCAGCACCGTCGCGCCCGAGAGGTCGACGACCTCGTCGCCGCCTGCCGGGGCGGTGAAGCCGCTGTCGATTGCGCGTATGCGCCCCTCGTCCACCACGACGGTGACCCGCTCCCGCGGCGCATCGCCGACCCCGTCGACGAGGCGCCCGGCGTGGATCAATGTCGCGGCACCGGCGACACCCGCGGGAAGGATCGCGGCCAGGACCGCGAGACGGATTGCATGGCGCATTAAAACCTCGGTGATGGACTAGTGGTCTTCGGTCAGCGTGACGGTTTCGACCGCGAGCAGCTCGATTTCGAAGAGGAGCGTCGCATTGGGCGGGATCACGCCGTTGCCGGCACCACGGGTGCCGTAAGCGAGCGCGGCCGGGATCACGAGGCGGCGCGTGCCGCCGACCTTCATGCCCGGGACGCCCTGCTCCCAGCCGCGGATCACGCGGCCGCCGCCCAGCGGGAAGGAGAACGGCTGACCGCGATCGCGCGAGCCGTCGAACTTGCGGCCGCGCTGGTCCTTCGCCGCCGCGTCAAAGAGCCAGCCGGTGTAGTGAACGATGACGATCATGCCCGGCAGCGCCTCCTCGCCGATGCCGGCGACGAGATCGGTGACGAGAACCGCGGCCTCGGGCGCGGGCGGTGCCGGGGCATTCGCCGGCTGCTCGGCCAGCGCGTGCAGGGCAATGCCGGTGGCGGCGACGGCGGTCAGGGTTGCGAGCGCGCGACGGATCGGGCGCCCCGAGTGCTTCGGTGCCATGGCGTAAAGATAGCAGCGATGGCTCCCGGAGGGGACGTTACCAAGGGGACGTTCACCTTGCTCGAGGTGAATCGGCCGACGGAGCAAGGTGAACGTCCCCTTGGTAACGTCCCCTTGGCTTCGATCAGCGATTGCGCGGGGGCCAGAGGCCGAGCTGGTGGCGCACGAGGCTCACGATGGCCTCGAGCTCGTCGAGCA
>DATMEC010000129.1:0-2199 GCA_035557125.1 Steroidobacteraceae bacterium | reverse complement strand
CCGGAGAGCGAGCGGTTGTAGGCGAACTCGAGCCCCTCGAGTCCCGCCTCGTCGAGGTTGGTGAAGCCGAGCAGGTGGCCGGTGACCTCGCCGTTCGGGTAGAAGCGCTTGTACTCGCGCATGAAGTAGACGCCGGGAATCCCCAGCTTGCGGATCTTCGCCGCCGCGTCGGGATCGAGGTGCCGCGCAACGTAGAGGAAGTCGCGGTCAAGGTTGCTGGTGACGCGCTGGCCGAGCCACTGGCGGTTCAGCTTGAGCGCGCGCGCGAGCCGCACGATGCCGTCGCCCGCCTCGGCGAACTCGGTCGGATGGACCCAGACCGTGTCGACCGGCGAGCTGACGGCGAGCGGCTCGCCGAAGCGGTCGACGATCCCGCCGCGGTGCGCTTCCAGCTTCGCCGTTCGCGCGTGGCGCATGTCCGCCTGCTTCTCGATGAACTCGTGGTCGAGCACCTGCAGCTGCATCGAGCGGCCGACCAGCGCCAGCGCAGTCAAAGCGAGGAGGCTGGCCAGCAAGCGCGCGCGCCCGCGGAACTGCGGGGCGTCGAACTCGATCTCGCCGTCGCGCCGCCTCATGGCGCGACGATCCGCACTTCGTCGGGCTTGGCGAACTTCATGTGGCGCCGGTTCACGGCGACCTGCTCGACGAAGGCGGGATTCGACCACACGCTCTGCTCGAGCTGCTGCTGGCTCCAGGCGATGTTGAGCGCATCGCGCTCGGCAACGATGCGCTCGAGCTGCACGAACAGCGTGCGCGACTCGTGGCGAGCGCGCACGACGGCGACGGCGGACGCAAGCACCGCCGCCCACAACAGCGGCAGGCCGACCAGCATCCAGCGCCGGCTCATGCCGGCAACCTCTCGGCGACGCGCATCACGGCGCTGCGAGCGCGCGGGTTCTTCGCGACCTCGGTCTCGTCGGCGAAGGTCGCGCGCCCGACGAGCTTCAGGCGCGGGCGCGCGGACACGGGCAGCTGCGGCAGTCCCGCGAAGACCGGGTCCTCGCGGCTGCCCGAGCGCATGAAGCGCTTGGCGATGCGGTCCTCGAGCGAGTGGAAACTGATGACGACCAGTCGCCCGCCGCGACGCAGCGCCGCGACCGCCTGCGGCAGCGCGCGCTCCAGCTCGCCGAGCTCGTCGTTGACGTGGATGCGCAGCGCCTGGAAAGTCCGCGTCGCCGGATGCCGGCCGGGTTCGCGCCCGGGCACGGCGGCGGCGACGATGCCGGCAAGCCGGCCGGTCGTCTCGATGGCGCCCGACGCGCGCGCCGCGACGATCGCGCGCGCGATGCGCTTGGCGTGCCGCTCCTCCCCGAGCCGTGCGATCACGGCCGCGATCTCGCGCTCGTCGGCAGTTGCCAGGAACGCCGCCGCGCTGGTGCCGGAATCCGGGTCCATGCGCATGTCGAGCGGGCCGTCGCGCATGAAGCTGAATCCGCGCCTTGCATCGTCGAGCTGCGGCGATGAAACGCCGAGGTCGAAGAGGATTCCGTCGGCGCTCGCGGGCCCGACGTGCTGGAGCAACTCCGAGAACGGCGCCCGCACGAAGCGCGCGCGCGTGTCGCCGGAAAAGAGCACGGCGGCCGCAGAGGCAGCCTCGGGATCGCGATCGATGGCAACCAGGCTTCCCTCTTCGCCGAGCCTGCCGAGGATTTCCCCGGCGTGACCACCACGACCGAACGTCGCATCCACGTAGCAGCCGTCGGCCCGGATCGCGAGCGAGTCGATCGCCGCATTCCGCAGTACCGGTGCGTGTTCCCCGCCACTCGGCTCCGGTGGCGGCACGCCGTTCGGCGCGCCGATCACAGCGAGAGCGATGCCAGCTCCGCCGGCAGTGACGTTGGAAATTCCTCTTTCAGCCACTGCTCGCGGCGCTCGTTCCAGCGCTGCTCGTCCCAGAGTTCGAAGCGGCTGCCCTGCCCGATCAGCATCGCGTTCCGTTCGAGCTGCGCGAATCCGCGCAGCGCCGGCGGCACGAGCAGCCGGCCGTGCCCGTCGAGCTCGACGTCGGTCGCGTGTCCGACCAGGAGCTCCTGCAGGCGCCGCGCGTGCTCGTTGAAGGTCGGCAGGCGCATCAGCTTGCGTTCGATTTCTTCCCACTCAGGCAGCGGGTAGATCAGCAGGCACTGGTCGCGGTCGATCGTCACCACCAGCCGCGCGTCGCCGCGCTCGGCCAGGCGCTCGCGGTACCGGGTGGGAATG
>DATMEC010000128.1:0-3700 GCA_035557125.1 Steroidobacteraceae bacterium | reverse complement strand
CGACGACCCGAGCCGCGTCAGCAACATCTCGCCGCCGCTCGCGTTCGTGCTCGAGCCGAAGTTCGAGGAGTACTCGTTCCTGACGCCGAAGGACGTGGCCGGGGAGGCCTTCATCGTCACGATCCGCTACCTGCTGACGGTGTATGACGGCAATGGCGCGCGTGTCGACTCGTTCGCATTCACCGGATATGGGCGCGAGAAGGCGCGCACGCTCGCGAGCAAGGAACCGCTCGCGACCGCGACCCAGCGCGCGATGCGCGACGCCGGCGCCAAGGTGGCGGTCGAGCTGACCGACCAGGACTCGGTGCGACTCCTGCTGCGCGGCGCGGGCAGCCCGCTGCCGGCGTCGCCGCCGGCGCCGCCCGAAGTACTGCAGGCGCCGTCGGAACAACCCGCCGCGCCCGGCGCGAGCGCGCCTGCCGATGCAAAGCCCCAGGAAGAAGCGCCGCCGGCCAGGAAGCCGTCGTCGACCGAGGAACAACCGTCGTCCGAGGATGAGCCGCCGGCCGCGAATGAGCCGCCCGCCGAGGATCAACCGCCGGCTACGCTGCCGCCGCCGTCAGTCGCCGGAGCCTGAAGCCGGCTTCTTCTCCGGTCTGGGCTCTTCTGCTTCTGTCGCGTCGGGGGTCGTGGAGATCGGCGTCGCGTTCTGGGGCGCCGTTTCAGGGTCGTATTCCTGGTACCACTCGCTGGTGAAGGTGACGCCCGCCGTCGACACCGGCTGGCCGTCGACGAAGCGCGGGCTGTAGATCGCCCGCCCGACCGCGCGCTGCGACTGCGAGACCTGGCCCTCTTCCATGTCCGTCGAGACGACGGTGATGTCGAGCGGCTCGCCCTTTTCCGACACCAGGAAGCTGAAGACGGTCTTGCGGATGACGTACTGCCCCGACAGGGTGTTGAGCCCGCGACTCGACGACAGCGGTGGCCGGTAGAACACCATGCGTGGGGCTTTCAGCGGGTGTCCCGCGAGCGGATCCGCCTCCACCTGTGCGTCGAAGATCGCGGCGGCCTCGGCATAGTAGGGGGTCGAGATCTCTGGCCGCGACGTCGCCTGGTACCAGTCGCCCAGCTCGATCAGGGTCTCAGCCAGGAGTGCGGCGGGCGGCTCCGAAGTCGACCGCAGGAGCTCGAGCGCCGTCTGCGCCGCCTTGAGGCCGGTGCGATCGGCGGTGGGCGGGGGCACACGCGATTCCTTGTAGACCTTGGCGACCATCTCGCCGGTGATCTCGTCGCGTGCCGGCTGCTGGCTGTCGAGCGTGTCCGGGTCCATCGTGTACTGGAGCCGGTGAGAGCGCGCGATGCCGTTCAGGGCCTTGACCGCCTGGGGGTCGTAGACGCCAGGCTTCAGGGCGACGTCCCGCGCGCGCATGTACATGTTCCGGGCGGCGATGAACTCGCGCAGGCTCTCGTAGAAAGTCCCCATTTCAAGCAGCGGCGGGAGCGTGCGCGTGTCGCCGTAGCCGTAGTTCTGCTCGGCAATCCTGAGTGCGTACAGGTGCTCGCGCTCGGCGCCGCCGTAGTCGTTGATCGCGTAGCGGCTGTCTGCGGCCTGGTCGATGAGCGGTAGTTGCTGCAGGTTGAAGAGCCCGTCGGCGCGCCGGCTCACCGCCAGCGCGCGGTCGAAGAGCTCCGCCGCGACCTGGTGCTGGTCCTGCGCCGCGTAAACCGCGCCGAGCCCGGCCAGCGGGACCACGAGCCGCCGTGACGAGATGCCCTGGGAGCTTTCGAGAAGCTCGAGGGACTTGCGGTAGCTGACCTCGGCCGCGGGGTAGTCGGCGAGCTGGTACTGGGTCGCGCCGAGATTGTTGTAGGCGATCGGCAATTCGTGGTCGCGTTCCGCGTTGGCCTCGGACATCTCGACCACGCGCTTGGCGTAGGGCAGGGCCTCGTCGAAGCGCGCCAGTTCATAGAGACTGCGGAACTCCTGGTAGGCCTCCATCCGCGAGTCCTGCGGCAGGATCCGGAGCTGTTGGCGAGGCGCGGCAGGCCTGGGCTTCTGGGGCGCGGTGGCTTCCGGCAGCCGTGTCTCCGCTCCCGGGAGCGGCGCCTTCGCCTCCGGAACCGGTGCCGGCGCCTCGCCGGGCTGGCCTTCGGCGGGGGTGACGGCGAGCAACAGGGCAACGAGCACAGGGATCATGCTGGGAAGATAGACCACCACTTCCGGGTCGTGTTCCCGCGTCCGACACGCTCGTTCACGAATCACCCTCCCGCTCGAAGACCGCGATCAGCCCGCCGGCGCACACGGCGAGCAGCGGGTCGGTGATCTCCGCCGTCTGGCCCGGCAGCCAGGTCTGCAGGAGCTCGATTCCGAACACCGCGCCCGCCCCGACGGCGGTGGCCGCAAGCGCCGAAAGCCCCGTCTGGAACAGCAGCCAGACCAGGGCGCCGTTCATGAAGCAGCGCTGGAACATGTCGGCGAGGTTCGCGGCGCGGTATTGCGTGAGCGACTCGCCGAAAGGCAGCAGCGCAAAGCGGTCCTGCGCGAACTGGAAGTCGAAGGGCGCGAGGCCGTGCCAGGCCATGAGTGCGAGGAGGGCCGTGGCGAGCAGCGCGGCTGCCCGCGGGCGCGCCAGGCGGGCGAATGGCCGCGCGAGGAGCAGCGCCGCCGCCATACCGGCGACTTCGGCGGCCTCGAGTCCGAGGCCGGAGAACAGCATGCGCCCCGCGAGCACCGTGCCCATCGCCCCGGCGGTGAGTACCGTCGCGCGCATCGGGGAGAGCCTTCCGGCGAGGAACCGGATCGTGAGCCAGGCGACGAGGTGCGCCAGCACGTCGCCGGGCGCAGGCCAGCCGCCGGCGGCGAACGGCGCCACGGACGCTGCCCACTCGACGGGATCGAACACGAGCGCAAAAGGCGAAAGGCGATAGCCGATCCACGAGAAAAAGGCGGCCGCCGCGACGGGGTGACGCAGGAACCCGGCGAAATGCGAGACGTGCAGCCGCCGCCGCGTGCGCGCGATCGCGAGCGCCAGCCCGGCGCCCAGGAAAGCGCCCGTCGTGTTGCAGGCGAAGTCGGCGAGACTCGCGACCCGGCGCGTCTCGTAGAGTTGCGCGAACTCGATGGCGAACGACAGGCCCGCCGCGATCAGCGTTGCGCCGAGCACCGCGAGCGTGGCTCCGTGGCGCGCGGCGAGAAGCCAGGCGAGGCAGGTTCCGAACGGCAGGTACAGGAGGACGTTGGCAGCGACGTCGCTACGCGTCGTGCCGGCATTCGGCAACTCGCCGAGGCGCTCGAGCGGGCCCGCGCCCGCGAGCGAGAAGCTGAATGGATAGAGCGAGCCGAACGCGATCAGGAACACGATGACCGCGAGCAGCCAGCCGGCGATCTTCCGCTCGTTCGCGGTCACGCGTTCATCCGAGCCGGACCGAGCGCCGCAGCGCGAGGATCTCCTCGCCGCGCAGGACGCGGAACTGCCCGCGCGCCAGGCGCCCGAGCTCGAGCGCGCCGAGCGCGACGCGCTCGAGGCTCCTGACCTTGATGCCGACGCGGGCGAACAGGCGCCGGATCTCGCGGTTCTGCCCCTCGGTGAGCGTGACCGACACCAGCGACAGGTCGCCGCGGCGCCGGTCCGTCGCGCGCTTCAGGACACGGATGCCGCGGAGCGCCGCGCGCTTCGCGCCGCCCTCGCGCGAGCCCGCATCGGCGAGGTACATGCCTTTCTCG
Source organism: Steroidobacteraceae bacterium (assembly GCA_035557125.1). GTDB lineage: Bacteria > Pseudomonadota > Gammaproteobacteria > Steroidobacterales > Steroidobacteraceae > SCUD01. The sequence continues at coordinate 36 of DATMEC010000128.1, read as the reverse complement.
AGCTGGGCCAGCGCCTCGCGCGACAGCGTGCCCTGG
>DATMEC010000127.1:0-6858 GCA_035557125.1 Steroidobacteraceae bacterium | reverse complement strand
ACGCCGATGGCGAGCGTGACGCCGGTGAAGAAGATCGCGGCGCCGGTGACGCGCAGCGCCGCCAGGTACGAGTAATGGACGTCGTGGCCGCGGTGCAGGAACTCCTGCATGCGGCTGAACAGGTAGATCCCGTAGTCGACGCCGATGCCGGCGCCGAGCGCGACCATCGGCAGCGTCGTGACCTTGAGGCCGATTCCGACGAAGGCCATTACTGCGTAGACCAGGATCGACACCAGCGCGAGCGGGATGATGACCATGACCGTGCCGGTCACTGACCGGAAGTTCACGAGGCACATGATCGTGACCGCGGCGAACACCCAGCCGAGGATCACGAACTCCTTGGCCTTCACCTCCTCGTTCTGCGCGGCCATCACCCCCACGTTGCCGGTCGCGAGCCGGTAGGTCACTTCCGGCGTCTGGTTGTCCTCGCGGTACGACTTGACCGCCGCGACCACGCGCTCGATCGTCTCGGCGCGGTGATCGGACAGGAACAGCATCACCGGCATCACGCTGCAGTCGCGGTTTAGGAGCCCGGTGCTGGTCTCGATGTAGGTCTGCGCCTGCACCAGCTGGCGCTCGTCGCGAGGGAGGTTGCGCCACTTGAGGCTCCCCTCACTCCAGCCGGCGCTGACCACCTTCGACACGCCCGCGAGAGTCATCACGTCGCGCACCCCCTCCACGTTAGCCATGTGCCAGGCGAAGCGGTCGATCGCGTCGATGATGGGGAAGCTGATGCAGCCGTCCGCCTTCGTCTCGACGATCACGTTGATGATGTCGGTGCCGATCGAGAAGCGTTCGCTGATCACGTTGCTGTCGCGGTTGTAGCGCGAGTCGGCGCGCAGCTCCGGCACGCCGGCCTGGGTGTCGCCGATCGGGGTCTCGAGGCCCTTGATCGCGCCGAGCACGCCGAGCACGAGCGCGATCGCGATGATCACGGCCGCAGGTCCCCGGTGCGTGATGCGCGCGAGTCCCGTCCACACGCGCTGCAGCGCGTGCTGGCGCCTCGCCACGCGCTCCCTGAAGCGCCCGCTGATCGGCACGAAAGACACCAGCACCGGCAGCAGGATGAGGTCGGTCAGGATGATCACGCCGATGCCGAGGCTTGCCGTGACCGCCATCTCGCGGATCACCTGCACCGGGATCAGCAGGATGGTGACGAAGCCGACCAGGTTCGCGAGCAAGGCGACGATCGCCGGCAGGAACAGCAGCCGGAAGGTCCTGCGCGCGGCCTCGTTGCTGTCGGCGCCGCTCATCGCCGCGTCGCTCACGGCGCTGATCTTCTGCACCCCGTGGCTGGTGCCGATCGCGAAGATGATGAACGGCACCAGGATTCCGAGCGGGTCCACGCCGTAACCGAGCAGCACGAGGAGCCCGAGCATCCACACCATGGCGACCAGCGAGGACACGACCGGCACCAGGGCGATCCGGAACGACTGGATGTAGATCCAGACGAACAGCAGCGTGAGCCCGACCGTCACGATCGCGAACGTCACCACCGACAGCGCCCCGTCGGCGATGTCGCCGACGACCTTGGCGAAGCCGATCATGTGCACGGACACCGGGGCCTGGACCGCGATCTCGACCTTGCCGCGCTCGATGCGGGCGCGAACTTTTTCCTCGAGCTCCGTGGAGACGGCGATGTAGTCGACCGGCGCGCCCGTCTCGGGGTCTGCGTCGACGAGCTGCGCGCTCACCATCGCGCCGGAGAAGTCGTTCGCGACCAGGCGCCCGACGATGCCGGCCTTCAGGATGTTCTCGCGCACGCGGGCGAGTCCCTCGGCATCCGCCTGGAAATCCGAGGGAATCACGTCGCCGGCCTCGATCCCGCCCTCCACCACCTCGGTGTAGCGCGTGTTCGGTGTCCACAGCGACTGCACCCGCGCGCGATCCACGCCCTTGATGAAGAAGACCTCGTCGGTCGCGACCTTGAGAGCCTGGAAGAACTCCGGCGTGAACATGTTGCCGTCGCGCGCGATGACTGCGATCAAGAGCCGGTTGGCGCCGCCGAACTCCTGCTTGTGGTCGAGGTAGGTGCGGATGTACTCGTGCTCGAGCGGCAGCTGCTTGTTGAAGTTGGTGTCGAGCGAAAGGCCGGTCACGGCCACCCAGCCGAGCCCGAGAGTGACGAGAGCGAAGAGCGCGAGGATGAGCTTGCGGTGCCCGAACACATGCGGCTCGAGCCGGGCCGCGATTCGCGCGTCGCCGGACTCCTTCATCGCACGGCGCCGCCCGGCAGCGGCAGGCGACGGAGGCCCCCCTCGCCTGCCACGATCAGTGCGCCATCGCCCGAGGGCACGACCGACGCAATCGACCTGCGGTCGTCCTGCTGGCTGAGCTCGAAGCTCCGTCCTCCGTCGTGGCTGACGAGGATCACGCCCGCCGAGCCTGCGACGACGACGGTGTCCCGGTCGATGCGCGCGCCGGCAGCGAGCAGCGCCGTCGTGCCGGTCGGGATCGCAGACCAGTTCGTGCCGCCGTCCTCCGACCGGAACAGGTTGCCGCGCAGGCCAAAGGCCAGCACGACGTCGCCGTCGAGCGCGAGGACGCCGTGGAAGGAGCCGTCGTACGGCGACGGCAGCTCACGCCAGCTCGCGCCGTCGTCGTCGGAGCGGAACAGCCGCCCTGCCTCCGCGCCGAGGTACAGGCGCCCCGGTGGCCCGCGCGTGACCGCATTCAGGTGGAACTCGAAGCCGAGGTCCACGTCCGCCTCCATGCCGTCGGCGGCCTCCTCGACCTTCGCCGCGCCCGGCAGCGGCGCGGGCTCGAACGGTACCTGGCTCCAGACCTTGCCGCCGTCCGACGTCACGTAGATGACGCCGTAAGCACCGACCGCGACGCCGCGCGTCGCGTCCGCGAACGCGACGTCGAGCAGCGGCTGGGGATTGGCCGGCTCGAAGTGCACGAGCTCCCAGGAATCGCCCCCGTCCTGCGTGCGCAGTATCGTCTCCACGTGCCCGACCGCCCAGCCAAGCTTCGCGTCGGCGAAGTACACCGCCGTCACGTTCGCGCTCGCCGGGACCGGCGACTGCGTCCAGGTCCGCCCCGCGTCGGCGGAATGCAGGATGTGGCCGCGCTCGCCGACCGCGACGACGCGCGCTCCCGCCCAGGCGGCGTCGAGCATCAGCGAGCGGTGAGCGAGCGGCGCGATCACCGCGGGACGCGAAGCCGGGTCCTCCGGCGCCGCGTCCTGGCCGGGCGACGGCGGCGCCATCGCGAGCGCGAACGCCGCGAGCGCGAGCCTCATCTGGAACCCCTTCCTAGCGCGTGCCGCGGTTCGCGATCGCGGCCGGTGTGAAGTCGGCGGCCGTCTTCCTGGCGGCGAAGTTGACGGTCATCCGCTCTTGGTTATCAAGGCCGAGCGCGAGATAGCGGCCGGACTGCAGGTCATAGGTCGTCTCGAGCGTTGTCCAGAATGTCGGGATGTCGTAGTAGTTGATGGAATGGCCTTCCTGCACGCGCCAAAGCTGGTCGCGGTTGTCATAGCAGTCGACGACCAGGATCTGCCACGAGTCCTCGTCGATGTAGAACGTGCGGCGCTTGTAGATGTGCCGCTGGCCGGGCTTGAGCGTCGCGTCGACGACCCAGACCCGGTGCAGCTCGTAGCGCGCGTGCTCCTGGTTGATGTGCAGCGGCTTCAGGATGTCGCTGTACTTCAGCTTGTTGCTGTGCAGCGGGTAGGCGTTGTACGGGACGATGATTTCCTGCTTGCCGACCAGCTTCCAGTCGTAGCGCTCGGGGCTGCCGTTGTAGATGTCGAACTGGTCGGACGTGCGCAGGCCGTCCGAGCCGGTGCCCGGATTGTCGAAGGCGACGTTGGGCGCGCGCCGCACGCGGCGCTGGCCCGGGTTGTACAGCCAGGCCTTGCGGTGCTCCTTGGACTGGTCGAGCGTCTCGTGCACAAGGAGGATCTCGCCCGCGAGCCGCGCGGGCGCGATCGTCTCCTGGATGAAGTAGACGATCACGTTGTCCAGCGATTCCTCGGTCGCGCCGGGCATCGCATAGCCGACGTAGGTCTCGTCGCGGAGCTTGACCATGTTGTAGCTGCCGGCGCGCGTCACCGCCGCCTGGCCGAACACGCGCTCCGCGATGTTCGCGCGGTAGCGCAGGATGTGGTTCCAGATGGCCTCGACGCCGGTCTTCGGCACCGGGAACGGCGGCCCGCCGATCGCGCCGGTGACGCCGTTGCCTCCGTCAGTCAGCTTCGCCGTAGCGGCGTTCGCCTTGACCGCATCGTAGATTCGCTGCGGGAAGGCCGCACTGCGATGCGATGGGTAGACGTTCATGAAGTAGCTGACCTTGTACGCGGCAAGCAGGGCCTTGTGGCCCGCGGTCAGGTTGGCCTCGTACTTGGCAAGGTTCGTCGCGTCGATCTTGTAGAGCGGCTTGTCGGCGGCGAACGGGTCCGGGTGATGCCCACCCGGCTTGAACTCCGCCGCGCCGGCGTCGGCCGGCGACTTCAGGCCGCCGTCCCACGCCGGGATCGTGCCCGCCGGATTGCCGGCCTTTTCTGCGCCCATCGGCGTGAGCTCCGCGCCGGGCCGGGCCTGTTGGGCCGTTACGGTGGCGGCGAGTCCGAGCGCGCCCGCGGCGAGGATGCCGGCACCGAGGATGTGATTCAGCTTCGTCATGGCGTGCCTCCGCCCCGGTTCAGAACGAGTACTTGATGTTCGCCGCGAAGAAGTCGCGGTCGCCGAGCTCGTTGTAGCGGCCGGCGCCGTCGAAGGTGGTGTAACTGACGTCGAATTCCAGCTTCGACTGGTAGCTCGCCAGCACGCCGAGGGTCGCGCCCTTCCTGCCGTCTACGAAGTTGCCGCCCGGTCCTGGCGTGGTGCCATCCACGTCGTGCGACCAGACGAAGCGCGGCGAGAAGTTCCACGCGCCGATCAGGCTCAGGTAGTCGAGCCGGAGCGCCAGCCGGTAGCCCCACGAGTCGGCATCGGCGAAGCGGTTCTGCGGCTCGACCTCGTTGAAGTGCCGGCCGGCGAGCTCGGGATTGCCCGAGACGGAAGTGCCCGGTCCGTTGAAGCGCAGGCCCCGCCCGTTCGGGCCGCCTTCGGTCTTGCTGGGCATGCTGGCGACGTGCGTGTATCCCGCCTCCGCGACCGCGATGAGCTGCGAGGCGCCGAGCATCGGGGGGAACGCCTTGGTCGCCGTCATCTGGCTCTGCCACATGTCGAAGATGTCCCAGCCCTGCACGACCTGGTCCGGTCCGAACCCGCCGAGCTGGCCGCAGCGCGTGAGCGTCGTCAGCGGCGCGGCGCAGGTTGCCGGCATCGCGACGCCTTGCGCGCCGAGAGCGGCCGCCTCGAACGGCGTCAGCGCGGCGAACAGCACTTCGACGTCGTCGAACTGCAGCGGCACGTCCTGGCGATACGAAACCTCGCCCTGCAGCGCGATGCCGCTGGTGCCGAGCTGCGTGTTGAAGGACACGCCGAACAACTGGATGTCCTCCGGGTACTCGGTGAAGTACCTCGCTGTCTGCGCGTATTCATGTGTCGCGAGCGCGGTCGCCTGGCTCGTCACGTTGCCGCCGCCGAGCGCCGTGTTGCCCGCGATCGTCGCGTAGCCGGCGGCCGTATCGACCGAGAGGTCGCCGCCACTTTCCGCCGCGGCGTTCGCGCCGGCGTTGGCGGCGATCGCGACCGCCGCGTCTAGCGGCAAGCCGGAAGCGAGGCCCTGCGCCGTCGCGATGGCGGCGGTCAGCGTGCCGAGCGAATTGGCGAGCCCGGCCTGGGTGCCGGTACGGCCGCTGATGAGCGGCAGCTTGCTGTGGTAGTTGACGAAGTAGAAGCCGAACTCGGTCCCCTGCGCGAAGTCCGGCGCAAACCAGCGCAACGCCACGCCGTACTGGCCGGAATCCTCCGGCTCGATCGTGGGCCCGCGCGGCACGGCCTGGAAGTTCTCGATGAACGGCCCGCCGAGCGGCCGGAAGTCCGTGCCCTGGTCCGAGAACGCGCCAAAGCCGAGGAAGACCTCCTCGCCGCCGCGCGGGACGAAATCGTTGCTCGAGAAATAGGTGCCGACAGGTTCCGGTTCGGTGCGGTCCCAGTCGAAGATGCCAATGCCCTCGACGGTCACGTTGTCGGTAAGGCCGAACCCGACCTTCAGGATTTCCTGTGGCAGGTAGGCTTCGCGCAGTTCCGAACCCGGCACGCGCAGCGCCGCGACGTCGAAATGGTTGATGGCGCCGTTGATGCCGCCCTGTATGAACGTGCTCTCGCCCCAGTTCACGACCTGCCGTCCCGCGCGCACGTCGAGCAGGTGCCCGCCGACGTCCCAGCGCCCGTAGACGAATGCGTCCAGCAGGCGCAGGTAAGAACCCGCGAGGTCCTTGCCCGATTCCGAGATCGGGGTGCGGTTGGTCTGGCTGTCCTCGACCAGGTCGTCGTACAGCATCGATCCGCGCACGAACAGGCCGAAGTTCTCGCCGCGATCGAGCGAGAGTTCCGCGACCAGCTTGTAGGCGCTCGAAACCCGTCCCTTGCGGTAGTTGAGGTCGCCGTCATCGATGTTGGGCGAGCGTCCGCTGCCGCCGTTGGCGGTGCCGATCAGGCGCGGATCGCGCTCCTCGTCGCGCCAGGTCTGGCCGAACGAAACCGTCGTGTCGAAGCTCCCGTTCCAGCCGCCGGCAGCGAAATCGATGGCCTGCGCAGCGTTGGGGGCGAGGATCGCGGCGGCGAGCGCGGGCAAGGGTCGGATCATCGACTTACTCATGGGGTTCCCCAGTGCCAGGACCGGTCGGAATTTCGCGCAAGGATATAACAGCGGTCGGTCTTTGCACTGCAAAACGCAGCGCTCGATCAGCTGTGAGTGACCTGGAGGATGCTGTTCCTGATCTGCTCGGAGAGCACGACGCGC